>CAXMLU010000558.1:0-11287 GCA_964194255.1 uncultured bacterium | reverse complement strand
TGGGCGAGGAACCGTTCTATGGCGGGCGGCGCGATGAGGAATGCCGCCATGCATGGTCTAAGCACTTAAACCAGCTTGGACCGAGACCACGGGAGGGCGAGTGGTGGAGGTGCCGGTCGAGAACCTGATCGGCCCGGAGAACGAAGGCTGTGGCGAACACGACCCTCGGGAACGAGCGCGGTGGCTCCTTCATCTGGAGGGAGCAGGTGCGACGCGAGGTCACCATCGATCTGCTGTGGATGGCCTGCGCCGGCGCCGGCCTCCTCGGTGATCCCCTCGTCCGTCAGCGGCTGGCGAGGTCATGGATAGACGCCGAGATGTTCCGGCTGTACAGCGCTCGAACGCTCGCTCGTGTCGGCCGGGGGGAGGAGATCGGTCCAGAATCGAGCCTCGTGAGGCTGTTCTGGGCAGCATCGAGCCAGCGGCTGTACGAGACTGCGTGCAACATCCTCGGACCGGAGGCAATTTTCATGGACGACGACTGGGGGCGGCGCGGCCTGCTGTCGACCCGCGCCAACTCGATCATGGGCGGTACGAGCGAGATCCGGCGCAACGTGATCGCCGAGCGGATCCTCGGCCTTCCCAGGGAGCCGACGGTCACGACGGCGACGGCATGAAGTACACAGGGCTGAAGGACAAGATCATCCGGATGCTCGACCTGGACCGCGTGTAGTGGCCGAGGCATTCAACCCGTTCGATGCGGAGCAGGCGCATAACTCGTGGTCCCTGCTGTCCGAGCTGCGAAGGGAATCGGCGGTCGTCGACATCAGTGACGGCATCGCCTACATCACCCGCCACGCCGAGTGCCGGCGGCTTTTGCGCGACACCGACGCTTTTTCGAGCGCGCAGGGGTTCAAGGCGCCCGGCGTGATCGTCCCGATGGAGGACCGGACGCTCGGCGAGCTTGATCCGCCGAGCCACACGCTCGTGCGCCGCGTGATGGGGACCGCGCTCACGCCGAGAGCAGTGAAGGCGGCGGAACACCACATCGAACTGACGGCAAGGTCACTCCTTGCCGCGCTGCCCAACGCGGACGAGGTCGACCTCGTCCCGACCTTCAGCAGCCCACTGCCCAACGCGTCCACGGTCCATCTCCTCGGGTTCCCTGAGGAGGATGCGCCGCAGATCATGGCGTGGGCCAGGGACCTGATCGAGAGCGGCTTCCCCGCGTCCCACAGGAACCGAGAAGGGGTCGAGGGCTTCGCGGACGGATTTCCCGACTTCGCGGCCTATATCGACGACCGCGTGGACGAGCGCCGGCGTGATCCTCAGGACGACGTCACCACGAAGCTCCTCGAGCTAGAGATGGACGGGAGCCGGTTGACCCCTCGCCAACTCCGAGCCATGGTCCGCAACCTCGTCACCGGGGGGCTGACGACGACGAGCCAGCTTCTCGGGAACCTGCTCTACCAGCTGTTCACGATCCCGGGTCTCGAGGCCCGACTGCGATCCGACTTCGAGGCGGTGCCCCGGGCCATCGACGAGAGCCTGCGTCTGGCTCCGCCCGTCATGCTCATCCCGCGCGGTTGCGTTCGCCAGACCGAAGTCGGCGGTACTGTCCTTCACGTCGGCCGGCGCGTGATCATGGGCACGGCGTGTGCCAACCGCGACGAGACAGTGTTCGGGAACGGTGACGACTTCGACATCGATCGAGCCAACCTGTCCGACCACCTGACGTTCGGTTACGGGCCGCACTTCTGCCCGGGTGCGCCGCTGGCTCGGGCTGTCGCCCGGATCGGGATCACGGCGTTCCTGCAGCACTTCCCGGAAGGGACGATCCGGTTGGCCAACGGGTTCGTCTACGAGAACGTCCCCGCCTTCTTCGAGACCGGGCCCGCTCGGCTCAGGGTCGGGATCACGAGGTAGCGGATGAAGTTCGGTATCTCGGTGCCGGCCTACGGCGAGAACGCCAATGCATCCGCCGTCGGCGAGCTCGTCGCCGCCGCGGAGGAGCTCGGCTTCGAGTCAGTCTGGTTTGCCGACCACATCGCAGTCCCCGACTACGCCATTGAGGTCAACCTCAGGCCGCCGTTCCTGGAGCCGCTCGCGACATGCGCGTGGGGCCTGGCCCGCACCACGAAGATGCGGTTCGGCACTGACGTGCTCGTCGCCCCCTACCGCCACCCATTGCAGGTGGCGGCGATGGCGGGCACAATCGGGCGCCTCGCCGGCGACCGCCTGATCCTCGGCGTCGGAGTCGGCTACCTGCGGGGCGAGTTCGAGGCGTTGGGCGTCGGCCCCTACGAGGACCGCGGCAGGCTGACCGACGAGTTCCTGAAGACGGTGCGGAAGCCGGCCGATGGGCTCCACGTTGTGCAGCCTCCTTTGCCCGTGCCGCTGTGGGTAGGGGGAAACGGGGCGGCGGCGCGCCAGCGGGCCGCGCTCCTCGGCGACGGCTGGCACCCGCTGTGGATGCCCGACAACCGCTACGACGCAGCGCGTCAAGAGATCCTCGCCCTCCGGGCGTCGGCCGGTCTCCAAGGCCAGTTCACGTTTTCCTACAGCTGCGGGCGGACGCGGCTACTCGACCGCGATCCGGGGGACTGGCCGGCCCCGCGCCCACGCCCGCCGAAGGGGTCGGAATTCCGCTACGCCCCCCCGACCTGGACGGACAAGGACGACCGCCCTCGCCTCGTGGGCACCCCTGACCAGTTCGTCGCCGATCTCCGCCTCCTCCAGGCCGCCGGCGTCGAAAACGTTGCGCTGCGCTTCGGCGACTGCGGCGTCGAGCAACCCGAGCGGTTCGCCCGTGAGGTTGCCCCCGCCTTCGCCACTTCGACACGGTAATGAGGCATCACGTGGCTGATCGGACTCCTCGTGCAGGCGATCCGGATCGGGCCGCGCCGGAGCGGACGCCGGTAAAGTTTTCCCGGAAACGAGCGAGCCGGAAAAGCCCACGCCCCCCGAGCCGCGGGAATGCGACGATCCACGGTTGCCACCGATCCCAACGCAAGACTTCTCGAACCTGCCGAGGCGGCAGCGCGGCTTGCACGCCAAGGGCTCCGAGTACATGCGCCTGTTCGAGGCGATCGCGGGAGGCATCGCTAACTTCGAACGGACCGTCGACGGCTTCCTCGCCAGCCTCCCGTACGAGAGGCTGCTCCCGGCGCTGCACCTGATCAACCTGAACCCGCTCGAGCGTCCGATCGTCGACCTCGGCTTCTGAGATGGGCACGGAGACGACGTACACACAGGTCGTCGAGTGGCATCCGCGCCGTTATCGCCTGTATTCCCGGGCCCTCGACGACGGCCGGAACGATCTCGTCGCCACCTTCTGCTCCGACGGCGCCTGCGAGATCCCGGGCATGGGAACCCAAGAGGGCCACGACGCCCTCCGCGCCACCTACGCCACGTGGAAGCCGGTGCGGCCCCAGCGCCACCTCGTCGTCAACACCCTCGTCACCAACTGGAACGACGACGAGGCTCACGCGGGCAGCGACGTAATCTTCATCCTGAAGGGCCAGGCCGGTTGGGCCATCCAGCTCGTTGGCCGATATCACGACCTCCTCCACCACGCCGACGGCGGGTGGCGCTTCCATCGTCGGACGGCCCGGTTCGTGACGTAGCGTATGGCTAGATTGCTCGCATGCGATTTGGAATCGATGTGGCGCAGCAGCGCATGCCGTGGGACGAGCTCGTGCGGCGTGTGCAGCTCGCCGAGGAACTCGGATTCGACGGCGCCTGGGGCTTCGACCACTTTCAGCCGATGTACGGCGAGGGGCCGGGCGAGACGTTCGAGGGACTGACGACGCTCGCCGCCCTAGCGGGGCTGACATCGCGGATTCGGCTCGGTCTGCTCGTGACCGGCGTGACCTACCGACACCCGTCGGTGCTGGCGGCGCAGGCGCTCACCGTCGACCACGCGTCGCACGGCCGGCTCGAACTCTCTCTCGGTGCGGCGTGGTTCCAGACGGAGCACGTTGAGCTCGGCATTCCCTTCCCATCGACGACCGAGCGCTTCGACCTCCTGCACGACGCGCTTGAGATCGTGATGCGGTTGTTCACCGGTGACGTCGTGTCGTACGAAGGGCGACAGGTGTCGCTACACGACGCGCGGATGCGGCCGCTCCCCGTGCAACGTCCGCATCCGCCTTTCTGGATCGGCGGCAACGGTCCTCGCCGCACGCTACCGCTCGTCGCACGGTACGCGGACGTGTGGCACGCGTGGGGCACGCCGAACACCTTGCGTGAGGCGAACGCGCGTCTCGACGAGCTCGCATTAGAAGTGGATCGCGATCCCGCCGAAATCGTGCGCGCCGGGTCGGTGTCACTTGACGACCTCGAGACGGCCCGCAAGCACGCGTACGAAATGGCGGGACGCGGGGTACGGGTACCTCGTGTGCGGCTGGCCCGAAGCCGGCGCGGCCCAGGTCGAGGCGTTCGCACGCAGTGTTCTGCCAGAGTTTACGTCGTAGAGGAACGGCCCGCTGGAAGATCGTGCTGCTGTCCCGAAACGCCGGCGGGGTTATACCCCAATGATGCTTGACAAGGCCTTCGAGAGCGCGAACGTTCGCGGCGTTGCGCGTATAGGGCGGAACGTCAGCGCCAAGTGCTGTTGCCGGGATGAGAAGATCGATGGCGCGAGCACTGCGCGCCTTACTCTCGGCCGCGCTCACCGGGGCGTAGAGCCGTCCATACACCTTGGCCGCTTCGCTGCTAAGTGGCAAAGGATCGACGTCCCTCTGCCCGCTGCCGCGGGCCTGCGGACAGCTCGGCGTTCGATCGGATCGCGGCCACCTCCGTCGGGCCTCAGCTGGCCATGGTGACGTTCGGCCGGGTCCTCAGCACACCCGTGATCCAGGCGCCGCAGTTCAGCGGACTCCTAGCAATCGACGGCCTCGATGCGCAGAACGCGGCCAATATCACTGCGTGCCTCGGGGGCTGAACCGGGCGCTCCGGTGCGGCCAAGGCGGCGGCCGACGGTCTTGGCGGCTTCCTTGTCGTGACCAGGCTAAGCCACTAGATCTATGTGCTCGATACGATGTTCCCGGAACGCCGCGATGATGTCCGCGGCTGTTTTGACGGGGACGGAGTTGGGCGTCGCCGGTGAGGCCACCTCGAAGCGGTAGTCGAGGTCGCTTAGGCCCCACAGCAACTCCTCGGCGGTACAGTCGGAACGAGCCGGTAGGGCCGAAGACAGCTCGAGTATTAACGTGGGAGCGTGTCGCTTAAGCAGAGACCGGGCGGCGGAGAACGGCGCCCTCCATACCCTCGACATCAATTTGATGGCATCGATCCTTGGTTCGTCACTGAGCAGGACGTCGCGCATCAGCCTCCGGGGGGCTGTGCGATAGGCAGAGGTGCGGTCTGGTGCTAACCCAGTGCAGCGGGCCACCATTTCTCGCAAATGGCATCGTCAGACGATGTCGAGGCAGCGTTCCGTGACGTGCTGCCACACGCACATCGAGTCGCCTACCGGGTGCTCGGTAGCCTGGCTGAGGCGGAGGAGGGGCCGCCGTGGCCGCGAGAGCCAGGCCTTGCTGGTAACGGCGCGACTTGTGCTGCTGGTGCCCGTAGGCCGCCGCCTGTCTGTACAGTGGCCTGAGAGGAGACGGGATGCGGCAGACGGCGACAGCGGCTGATCGACATGTCAGCTGACGCGGATCAGAGCGTGGTCGGCACGATCGGCCGGGTCACCGTCCCAATTCGCGTGGGCTCGCCCGGCGAGGTCCTGTTGCCTGTGCGGGGCGGGACCGAGGCGTTCGCGGCCTGGTCGGACGAGGCGATCGAGAAGCACGCCCGCGTTCTGGTCATCGAGAGCACCTCGGCCCGTTCTGTCGTCGTCACCCCGTTCCCGTAGGCCCAAGGAGGAGTCCGATGTTCTTCTGGCATGTACCCGCGCCTAACGAAGCGCTACTAATCTCCGGCTCAAAACGCCAGGCTCAGGACACCCAATTTCGGATCGTCACCGGACACGGAAGCTTTGTGCTCCCGATCAAGCAGAAGGCGCGCATCCTGTCGCTAGCCCTACGGGAGGCTGAGATCGTCGAGGAGTGTGTGACCAATCAGGGCATCCGCCTCAACGTCCGTGCCGTGTCGGTGTTCAAGGTCGGTGACGACTCGGTCTCCATCGCCAACGCCGCCCGGCGCTTCCTCGCCGAACAGGACCGCATGGAAGAACTGGTCGGCCGCATCTTCGCCGGTCACCTCCGCTCGATTATCGGCGGGCTCACCGTCGAGCAGATCATCAGAGAGCGTGACCGTGTGGCCCAGGAGATCAAGGACGGCAGCCACGCCGAGATGGAGAAGCTCGGCATCGTGGTCGACGCCCTGCAGATCCAGGAGATCGAGGACGCCACCGGCTACATCAACAACCTGGCCGCGCCTCACGCCGCCGCAGTCGCCAGCCAAGCCCGCATCGCCCAGGCCAAGTCCGACCAGGAGGCCGCCGAGCGCGAACAGGAGGCCGCGGCGCTGAAGTACCAGTACGCCCGCGACACCGCCATCAAGCAAGCGGGCTTCCAGGCCGAGACCGAGCAGGCCAACGCGGTGGCATCCCAGGCCGGACCGCTGGCCGAGGCCAAGGCGTCCCAGGACGTCATCGAGCAGCAGACAGCCCTGGCCCAGCGCCAAGCCGACCTGGCTGCCCAAAGACTCGAGGCTGAAGTCCGCCGGCCGGCCGACGCCGAGGCCTACCGCCAGCGCACCCTGGCCGAAGCCCAGCGCGACCAGGCCAAGTTCGCGGCCGAGGGCGACGCCTACCGCAGGACCGCGTTGGCCGACGCCGAGGCCTATGCCGAGCGGACCATCGCCGAGGCCCAGGCACAAGCCAACCAGGCCAGGGCCATCTCGCTCAGGGAGGGCAACCAAGAGCTGATCGCGGCCAACCGCATCGTCGACGCACTACCTGCGATCGTGGAAGCCGCGGCTCGCGGTATAGCCGGGTCGAATCTCACCATCCTGAATGGCTCCGAGGGCGTCAACCAGGTCGTCACCGAGCTGGTCGGCCAGGGTATGTCGATCCTCGACACCCTGAGGCGCTCCACGGCAGCGGCGGCGGCGTCTGGTCACAACGGCGCTGCCCCCGTTTCTACTCTCACGCCCGCGACGGCGACGCGCCCGCCCGACGCCGACTGACGGGCGGGCGCGGTGGAGACCCCGGCCGCGCCGGTGGGGTCACTCCGAACACGAGTCGAAGCCGGCCGAGGCCGCTGCCGTGGCGTAGCCGCCAGGCCGGGCACCCTCCGCGTCGGGCCGGCGCCAACGACCCTGCCGTCCGGTGACCTCGATCGTTGCCCGACTGAGCCCATCGATCCGACCATCTCGTCGTGCCCGTGCAGCCATGCGGTTGCCCGTGACCCGTCGACCTTGATCGCCACGTTGACTGCGACCTTCACCGCCGCAAAGCCGTCGGTAATGCCGACAGGAACACAGCATGTACAACGGTCTATGTTCTCAGCATGTTCTCTCGGCGGGCTGCGAGCGGACTGACGATTCGGAAAATGCCGCTCTGAAAACTTATTCAGCGCGCTCGGAGGTGTGGTCTGTCAGGACATAGTGAACGCATCTGTCGCGACATAGGAAACCCGGCGATGTCGATGCTGGCGGGTGTCCAAGGCCCGGTTGGTGATCACCGCTGTCGTCCTCGAGGGTCGGTCCCAGGCCGGGGTGGCCCGCGACTACAACGTCTCCAAGGCATGGGTCTCAACGCTCGTTGCCCGCTACCGGGCCGAGGGTGAGCAGGCGTTCGAGGCGCGCTCGCGACGCCCGAAGACCAGCCCGACGACGACGCCGGCGGCAACGGTTGAGCTGATCGTCGGCCTGCGCCGCCAGCTCAGCGTCCAGGGACTCGACGCCGGCACCGACACCATCGCCTGGCACCTCGAGCACCACCACAACATCGGTGTCTCGACTTCCACGATCCACCGCATCCGGCGCGGCGCCGGCCTGGTCATCCCCGCGCCGAACAAGCGGCCGAAGTCGTCCTATGTCCGCTTCGCCGCCGAACAGCCCAACGAGTGCTGGCAGTCCGACTTCACCCACTACCGGCTGCGCACCGGCACCGACGTCGAGATCATCACCTGGCTGGATGATCATTCCCGTTACGCCCTGTCGGTCACCGCCCATCCCCGCATCACCGGGCCGATCGTGGTGAACACCTTCCGAGACGCCGTCGAGCGCCACGGGATCCCCGCATCGACGTTGACTGACAACGGTTTGGTGTTCACCACACGGCTCGCCGGAGGCCGCGGTGGCCGCAACGCCTTCGAGGCCGAGCTCGTCGCCCTCGGCATCCGCCAGAAGAACTCCCGACCCAATCATCCCGGCACATGCGGCAAGGTCGAGCGCTTCCAACAGACCCTCAAGGCCTGGCTCCGGTCGCATCCCCAGCCCCGCAGCATCGCCGAGCTCCAGGCCCTGCTCGACGCCTTCGTCACTCTCTACAACGACCACCGCCCGCACCGCTCCCTCCAGCACCGGGCCACTCCCGCCACCGCCTACCAGGCCCGCCCGAAGGCCTCGCCCGGTCATCTCGACGCCCATGCTCACCAGCGCGTGCGCCAGGACCGCGTCGACACCGCCGGCTCGGTCACCCTCCGGGTCAACGGACGCCTGCACCACATCGGCGTCGGACGCATCCACGCCGGAACCCGCATCTTGTTGCTCGTCCAGGACCTCGACGTCCGCATCCTCAACGCCGCCACCGGCGAGGTCCTCCGAGAGCTCGCCGTCGATCCGACCAAGGACTACCAGCCCACCGGCGCGCCCAAGGGCCCGACCCGGCCCAAAAACCAAGAACGAACCGACCTTTGAGGGTTCGGTCCGTTCGGTATCTCTCGCGAGATCACACAGCGCGCTCGGAGGGATTCGAACCCCCAACCTTCTGATCCGTAGGGGCCTCAGGCCTGTGTTGCGACGTGTCAGCCGGTGCTACATAGTGCCGTTGAGCAGGGAAAACGCCGTGAGACCGCCATCGCGCGTGTCATCTGATGCCGGGTTTGATGGTCTGATGACGGAGCATCCGGTAGAAGATCCGGTAGAAGTCCGCTTGCACCTGCGTTGGGGCCAACGCGCCGTCGATGGACCGGTCAGGAGGTGCCCTCTCAACCGCACGTCGGGGACGTGTTCAGAACGTTCCCGCGTCATTTGCCCTGCGACGGGCGAGGTGATTCGCGTGGGTCTGCTTCGTCGCCAGGGATCAGAGGACTGCGGGCTTGTCCGGTGTCGGCCTCTCGAAGTTCGATGTCACGGTCTGACCTCGGGAACGGGTTCCCCGGGAAACTGGTATGGCACGACAGGCACGTGAAGACCTGTGCGGCGGCAGGACCGACCCCGGAGTCGAGCGGCATCCGGAGAGTGCACTCAGGGCAACTCACCTCAGCCATTCAACACGGTACCCCCGCCCTCGGGTCCGCTCACTGGACTTCAAGATCGAGGCGACCCCCGCGGAGCCGTCCTCGAGGAGGCCGACCTTCGCCCCGACGGTTACGGCGGGCGCCTCAGCGAAATGTCCGTGTCCGCTCTCCGTGACGCTGCCGGCCAGCGGTCCGGCGCCACCCGTCAGACGAGAGTCGCAGGCGACCATCGAGCACCAAGAGTGCTGTGTCGTGGACCGACTCGTCCGCCTCGACGGCGACCGCGACCAGTCGGGCGGCGGCTTCGGTCATGTCGCGAGCGTCCATCTGGACGGCGGCCATCCCCGTGGCCTGGTGAAATTCCCAGTCGTACTGATGGGCAACATCAACGCCATCGATCACGCTCGACACCTACCTCTCATGACGTCGCCGGGGTCCGGGGCGAAGACTAGGTACCAGCGGATTTACCGCGGCGACTGCTGGGGGACGGATCGACCAGCCCTTGCGGACCCAACTCCCCGCCTCACTGGTTCGTCGGCTCGCACGCGACCATCGAAGCATGAGGGGCGTGATCATCGCCGCGGCCGATCCGCCGGCGGCTCATCCCGATCGTTGTTGCTCGCCGTTGGCGTCGCTGCGGCTCGGACCTAGCGTTACCGCTACGCGACGGAGCAGTCGGATGGCGTGATAGGCGACGACGGCCGAGATGAGCAGCGCGACGGTCGGGTCGAGCCAGTTCAGTCCGCCGGTCACGAGGATGATCGCTCCGGTGATGGCGACCCCCGCCGCGGCGGCGGCGGCGGCCGTGGTGTCAAGCAGTACAGCTCGCATGTTCAGGTCGCCGTTGTCGTCCTCGTTGTCGTCGCCGTCCAGGACGTCGATGTCTCCACCCAGGATGACGGCGCCCCCCAGCATCAGCCCAGCCGCGATGCCGCTCACGATGAGGACAGGCAGACCATCAACTTCCCGGGTTGTCGTCGCGAGCCGCGTGATGGCGCCGGCGATGACCAGAAGGCTCAGCACGAGCAGCCAGGCGCTGTTGACGAGAGCGGCGATGGCCGCCGCTTTGGGATAACCGTTCGTTCGAGTCGGGGTCGGCGGTCGTTTCGAGAGCCAGATCGCCAGCAGGGACACGGCGATGGCCGCAGCGTCAGCGAGGTAATCGGCGCCCTCGGCGAGCACGCCCAGGGAATGGGCCGAAACCCCGACCGCGACGAGCCCGATGACCAGCGCCAGGTTGAGCGCCAGGACAACGCTGAGCCGCGACGTGCGTCTCACGGTCGCGGGATCCCCACGCCTGCCTGGATGGTGCGGAGTGGGCCGAGCCTCAATGTGCTTCCCCTCGTGTGGATCACCGAGCGTATGGACTATCGGACCCGGGGTGGGACAGAGCACGGCGCACCTTGCGCATCTGAGGCCGACGTAGTTGTTCCGCGAGGGACGCAGCGTCGACGCCTGACCGACAAGGCGACCACGGCCTTAAAGCGCCGCGGACGCAGGGCCGCTAGCCTGGGTGGATCGGCGATGGGGCTCGCCGTAACCGCCCGGTCGGGCTGATGGCTCCTACTTCCTGTCCTCGACGTGAGGGTGTTGGAGGGAGTGCCGGATGCCAAGCGAGCTTGAAGGACCGGGGGCCGGCCAACTGATCGACTGGGATCGTCGCTGGCCACGCTGGATCTGTCGCGAGGAGGGCGTGGATGTTACGCCGGATGCTGTCGTCTACCTGGTCCGTCATGGCCGAACTGCCCTCAACTCGGCCGGCGTGCTGCGGGGCTGGCTGGACCCGCCCCTGGACGAGGTCGGCGAGCTGGAGGCGGTCGGGCTGGGTGAGGTGTTCCGGGGTGTGGCACTGGCGGGGGCGGTGTCGAGCCCGCTGCTGCGGGCACGACGGACGGCGTTGGTGATCGCCGGCACGGTCGGGTTGGCTGTGGAGGTGGACGCCGGGCTGGCCGACCGCGATTACGGCTGGTGGGCGGGGACCGCCTGGCGGG
>CAXMLU010000557.1:0-9948 GCA_964194255.1 uncultured bacterium | reverse complement strand
GGGTGGTCTTGCCGGCGCCGGACGGCCCGGTCAAGGCCACATAGCTGCCGTCTTCGATGTCGAGGTCGACACCCTCCAGAACGGTCACCGCCCGACGGCTTCCGCGGTAGGTGTGATGAAGATCGCGGACGGTGATTGCGGCTGCCACGGCCCCACTTTGACGCGCGTCCGGGCGGAACGGGCCGCGGCCGCTGGCTAGGATCGTGAACCATGGAACTCCGGCACACCCGGCAGCGGCTCGACGAGGAGCGCGACCGGTTGGAGCAGATCCGAGCCGGCTTCGAAAAGGATCACCTCACCGACGAATCGGAGAACGAGAGCCTCTCCGAGCTATCCCACCATGCCCAGCACCAGGCCGACCTGGGCAGCGAGACCTTCGAACGGGAGCGCGACCTTTCGTTGCTCGAACAGATCGAGGCCGAGCTTTCCGACGTCGAGCACGCCCTGCGCCGGATCGACGAAGGCACCTACGGCACGTGCGAGGCCTGCGGGAAGCGGATCGATGACGCTCGGCTCGAGGTGGTCCCGGCGGCGCGGTTCTGCGTGGCCGACCAGGCGGTCGCCGAGCGCGAAGCCCGCAGCCCGAGCTGATGTCCGGTCGTCGCTGAGTGCGCCGGAGGGCGGCCACCCTCGCCGGCGCCACCGCGGGCGTCGTCGCTGGCGCGGCGGCCCTGGCCCTCCGCGACGTTGATCGCCGGCACCGGCTCGATCGGCAAGCCCGGGTCTGGCGGCTGACGGCCAGGCGGAGTCTGCACTGGACCGTGCTGAAGGTGCGAGGCCGGCGGGCGAGCGACGAACAGCGGGCCCGACTGGAGGAGCAGTTCGCCATTCGTACCGCCGAGGATGTTGCCGCCGTGCTCGGCGGGATGAAGGGCGCCATCATGAAGGCCGGGCAGATGCTGTCGTTCATCGCCGACGGCCTGCCGCCGGAGGCCCAGGCGGCGCTGGCCACGTTGCAGGCCGACGTGCCGCCCATGGCGCCGAGCCTGGCCGAAGGCGTGATTCGCGACGAGCTCGGCATGGGCCCGGATCGGCTGTTCCTCGACTGGGATCCGGTGCCCGTGGCCGCCGCATCCATCGGACAGGTCCATCGGGCGGTGATGCCCGACGGCCGAGTGGTGGCGGTGAAGGTGCAATACCCCGGTGTCGACAAGGCCATCCGAAGCGATCTCGACAATGCCGAGCTGCTGTATGGCTTGTTCGCCTCGTTCGCGCTGAAGAACCTCGATGTGAAGGCATTGGTCGATGAGCTCCGGGCCCGGATGGCCGACGAACTCGACTACCGGCACGAGGCCGCCTGCCAGCAGGAGTTCGCGGACCGCTATGCCGGGCACCCGTTCTTCCGTGTCCCCAACGTGGTGCCCGAACGAAGCTCGCAGCGGGTCCTCACCAGTGAGTGGGCGGACGGGATGCGGTGGGAAGAGTTCCTGACGACGGCCACGCCCGCCCAGCGCCAGCAGGCGGGCGAGGTGTTGATGCGGTTCGCGCAAGGATCGATCCACCTGCACGGCGTGTTCAACGGCGATCCCCACCCGGGCAACTACCGCTTCCACGCCGACGGAACGGTGACATTCCTTGACTTCGGTCTGGTCAAACGGTGGTCGCCCGGCGAATTCGATCGGCTCACGCCCGTGCTTGACGCCATCCTCAATGACGATGCCGAGGCGGTGGTGGCCGCGCTGGTCGCGGCCCAGTTCCTCCCCGCCGATCACGGCCTGGCCGCCGACCTGGTATTCGAGTACGTGCGCACGACCTACGAGCCGTTCCTTGCCGAGGAGTTCACCTACACGCGTTCATGGACGGCGCAGGCGCTGTCCACGGTCATCGACATACAAGGCAAATACGGGGAGGTTGTGCGCCACCTGAACATGCCGACCTCCTATGTCATCCTCGACCGCGTGGTTTGGGGCGTCAGCGCGCTCATGGGTCGGCTCGAAGCCACCAATCGATGGCGCGGGATCTTGGCCGAATACCGCAAGGGGACCGATCCCGCGACCGAGCTCGGCCGAGTTGAGTCCGAATGGCGCGAGGGCCGCCCGCAATCGCGACCCTAAAACCGCACTTCGACCTTCACGGCGTCTGAAGGTAGCCCGTCAGGGCACCGGAGTGACTGTTGGGCTGTCCGCTTCCGGATCGAGGAGCACGACGATGTCGCCGGCCGTCAGATGGTCGTCGCCGGCCTCGAACCAGCGGCCGCACATGTTGGTGAGCCGCTCTCTCGAGCCATCGATGCCGAGCACGCGCTGGAGTGCTCCGATGACCCCGCCGTGGGTCACGACCAGGAGGCAGCCTTTCGGGTACGCGGCTGCCAACGCGTGCACCGCGGACGTGACCCGTCCGGTGAACCCGTCCCTCGACTCGCCGCCCGGCGTGCTCTCGAGCGAGCCTCGTCGCCACTGATCCAGGGCACCGGGCCAGCCCGCCTCGATCTGCGGTCTGGTCAATCCGCTCCACTGACCCACGTCGAATTCGCGGAGTTCGGGTATCACCACCGCCGGGCTGAGGCTGAGGGTCTCGGCGAGGATCTGAGCCGTGACGACGCATCGGGACAAATCGGACGCGGCGACGGCGTCGAACGTCATGCCATCGGCCATCAGGCGGGCCCCGGCCAGTTCCGCTTGGCGCACTCCCAGCGGGGTGAGGTCCGTGTCAGCCCAGCCTTGCCAGCGGCCGGCCGCGTTCCACTCTGACTGACCGTGTCGGAGGAGGAGCAGGCGGGTCACGGCCGACCAGTACACCACGAACCCCATCCCGGTAATCTGATGGGGCGATGGCCGTGCTCCGACTGTTTGCGGCGGCGCGTGAGGCGGCGGGGAGATCGTCCGACACGATCGAAGGCGCCACGGTCGGGGAGGTGCTGGCGCAGGCGACGATACGCTACGGGCCGGGTTTTGAGGCGGTGCTGGCCGCCAGTCGGGTATGGGTGAATGGCGAACCGGCGCCCAACGAGACGGCGGTAGGGAAGGCCGACGAAGTGGCCGTGATCCCGCCCGTGTCCGGCGGATGACCGACGTGGCGGCGGTCAAGGCGACACCATCAACGACGCGGCGGGTGCCGTCCATTGTCGCCACCGATGATGGCCCCCATGTCCGACTCGGCGTGCTGTGGGCGGCGATCGTGGTCGCGGCGGCATTGGCCGGAACCTGGTGGCTGGGCGGATGGATGGCCGTGGTGGCCGGAGTAGCCGCAGTCCAGGCCTCACGCAGTTGGCGTACAACTGCGGCCCGGGGACATCAGGCCTTACTCGCCGGCACCGGCGCGGCCGTCATCGCGTTCGCGGCGGCCGGTGGGGAAAGGGTCCTGGTGCTCACCGCCGCGATAGTGGCGCTGGCCGTGGTGTCTGCCGGGGTGGCCGCCAACGCCGCGCGCGCCGCTCGTCATATCCGGCGGTCGTCCGGTTCGATTCGCACCGCCGTCATTGCCGTTGCTGTCGGTCTGGCCGGGGCGGCCCCGGTGCTGGCCCGCCAGCGCGGCTTGGCCGAAGGGTTGGTTCTTTTGGCGCTGTGGTGTTGCTACGACGCGGCCACCTACCTGGTAGGTACGGGAGCGGCCACGGCGTGGGAAGGACCGGCCGCCGGAATCGCGACCGTCGGCGCGCTCTGCCTGGGAGTGGCGGCGGTCGTCGATCCGCCGTTCCAAGGCGCGACTCCGTGGATCCTCGGGGGGATCGCTTGTCTGACCGCGCCCTTCGGGCCGCCGGTGGCTTCCCGGCTTCTGCGCGGCGCGGAGGCGAGGGCCCCGGCGTTGCGCCGGCTCGACTCGCTCGTCTTGTTGGGACCGGCTTGGGCCGTGGCGGCCGGGCTCGTGCTCTGGCATCACTGAGCCCGGTCCGGCTACTCCTTGGTCTCCCAGAAGACCGAATCAACGTGGGCGATGCTGTCCAGGAGCCGCTGGGCCACCTCGACGTCGTTGGTCCGCTTGGCGTCTCCCGCCAGTTTGGTGGCGGTCCACAGCAGGTCGTGGAGGCCGGGGTGGGCTTCGAGGTGGTCGGCCGTGAAGTAGTCCGTCCACAGCACCCACAGATGGTGTTTCACGAGGTCGGCGCGCTGCTCCTTGATGAAGACGGCCCGCTCCCTGAACACCTCGTTGTCTGACGCGTTGAACTTCTCCATGCAGGCCCTCACCGATTCGGCTTCGATGCGCGCCTGGGCCGGATCGTAAATGCCGCACGGCAGGTCGCAGTGGGCGTGGACCGTCGCCGGGCGATGGACGCGATCGGCGAGGCAGAGCAGGCTGGAGACAATGCGCATACCGGGACTCCTTGGCGCAGCCGGGGTGAAAGGGTCGGGCATCGGGACCCTACCTGCTGTGGCGCTGGCCGCCGCGCTGGCCGTGGGCGCCGTGACGGCGACTCGCCGGTGCCGGCGAGTGGTCGTCACCGGTAGCAGTATGCAACCCACGCTCACATCCGGAGACCGCCTGCTGGTCATCCGGGCCGGTCGCCCTCGGGCCGGCCACCTCGTAGTCGTGCCTGATCCTCGCCAGCCGGACCGTCTCCTCGTCAAGCGGGCCACCGAGGTGCGAGATGGACAGGTCGTCGTCCGGGGCGACAACCCGGCGTCGAGCACGGACAGCCGGGACTTCGGCCCCATGCCCTTCGATGTGCTCAAAGGGCGGGCAGTGTACCGCTACAGCCCGGCCGAGCGGGCCGGTTGGTTACGGTGAGTCGGATGTGTCGGCTATGGGCGATACCATGCGACGAATGGCCAGCCACGATCTCGGCGTTCTTCTCGCCTCGGATTTCCTCGCCGGCATCGAGACGCTGTCGATGCAGACGCTCCGGGCTCGCCGGGGTGACTGCCAGGAGGTCGAGGTCGCGCTCTCCTATCTGCGCCGGCTAGTCCAGGGACGCATGGATATCGTGCTCGCCGAACTGCGGCGGCGGGCGTCGGGTGAAGACCCCGTCGAGGTACACGAATTGATCTCGGAGCTCCCCCACATCCTCTCTGACCGGGTACGGGCGCCAGGCAACGGCCGCCTGCCGACGCTCTTCGCTCCCAATGACATCGAGGTTGACCAGCTCCTCCTCGACCGGCTCGATCGCATTGCCGGCCCAGCGTGGCTGAGCTCGCTGCCGGACCTCGACGAGGCCGAGCTGCGGACGGCGGCGGACGCCCTGACGCAGCTGGAGCGGGAGGTATCCGACACCCGCCGCGCCCTCTTCGAGCGGATCGATGCTATCCAGGGAGAAATCGTGCGGCGGTACAAAAGCGGCGAAGCGAACGTGGACAGCCTGCTGTCGTGACCGGGAAGGCTCGGATCGTGATGGTCGTCGACGACGACGACATGATCCGCCGGCTGGTTCGCACGGTGCTGGAGGCCGACGAGTTCGAAGTGGTCGAAGCCCGCGACGGTCAGATCGCCCTCGACCTGGCCAAGTCGGCCCACCCCTCCGTCGTCGTGCTCGACATCATGATGCCGGGGATCGATGGCGTCGAAGTTTGCCAGCGCCTCGACCACGAGGCGGTCAAGGTCATTGTCCTGACCGCCCGCGACGACCCTGCCCTCGAGAAGGCATGCCAGGACGCGGGCGCCGACTCCTTCCTCACAAAACCCTTTTCCTCGATTGAGCTTCTCGATCTCGTCGACGAGCTGATGCTTTCGTGAGCGACGAGTTCCTGGGCTCCGAGTCGCCATTTCCGACCCTGATTGACAACCCGGCGCACGTCGAGGAACAGCTCATGGTCTTCGCCAAGGACGCCGTGGCGGCCTACCGGCGGGACAAGGCGCGGGCCCGCGAGCTCGAAGAGGCGCTCGAGACGCTCGAGACCGCCTATCTCGAAACCATCCGCAGCCTGGCCTTCGTCGTGGAGGCCAAGGACGCCTACACCGGCCAGCACCTCGAACGGTGCCGGGTCTACGGCGTCGCCCTCATGAAGGCCCTCGGGATCCACGAGGACTATCCCGACGCGCAGTACGGGTTCCTGTTGCACGACGCCGGCAAGGTCGGGGTCCCCGAACGGATCCTGGGTAAGCCCGGTCCGCTCACCGCCGCCGAGTGGAGAGTCATGCGGACCCATCCGCTCATCGGCTACCAGATGGTGGCCAGCATCCCGTTCCTGCGCAGTGCCGGGGAGATCGTCCGCTCCCATCACGAGATGTTCGACGGCTCGGGCTACCCAGCCGGGCTGAAGGGTGACGAGATCCCACTGCCCGCCCGCGTGTTCTCGGTGGTGGACGCCTTCGACGCCATGACCACGGACCGCCCTTACCGGGCGGCGCTTTCCATCGACCACGCCTCTACCGAACTGACCCGCATGGCCGGCACCCAGTTCGACAGCGACGTGGTCGCCGCCTTCGTGCCGATGTGCGAACGGCTGCTCGTGGCCCCCGCCGGCCCGTAGCCCCCTAAGGTCTGAGCCATGGTCGAACTGCCGGACCGCTGGCACGAGCTGGGTGAGTTCATCCGGGAACAGCGCAGCATGGCCCGGCTGTCGCTGCGCCGCCTGTCCGACATGGCCGGTATCTCCAACCCGTATCTGAGCCAGATCGAGCGGGGGCTGCGCAAGCCGTCGGCCGAAATCCTCCAGCAGATCGCCAAGGCCCTTCGCATCTCGGCTGAGACGTTGTATGTCCGGGCGGGGATCCTCGAGGAGCGGGACGGCGACCACGACCTGGTCGGTGAGATCTTCCGGAACCCGACGCTCACCGAGGAGCAGAAGCAGACCCTGATCCGAATCTATTTGTCGTTCGTGCACGAGAACGAGGGCAACCTGGTGGCCGCGGGGGCGGCCGACGAGAGCGGCCCGGGCGAGGAAGAACGCCCCGCCGGGTAGCGTTACAAGCGATCGTGCGCAGTCTCGCCGTCCTCTCCATGCACACATCGCCGCTGGCCCAGCCCGGAACGGGTGACGGCGGCGGCATGAATGTGTACGTCCGCGAGCTGTCCGCCGCCCTGGCCCGGGCGGGTGTCAACTGCGAGGTCTTCACCCGGGCGTGGAGCCCCGACCTCCCGGCCACCGTCCGGGTGGAGCCCGGTTTCCAGGTGCATCACATCCCGGCCGGCCCGCTGGCCGAGGTGCCCAAGGAGGCGCTGCCCGACCTTGTGCCGGCCTTCACCGAGGGGGTGCTCGGCCGGCTCGACCGCGAAGGGACCGATGCCCTGCACGCCAACTATTGGCTTTCCGGCATGGCCGGCCACGTCATCAAGCACGAGCTGGGGCTGCCTCTCGTCTCGACGTTTCACACCCTGGCCCGGGTGAAGGCGGAAGCCAGCGAGGACGAGCCCCGGCGGCGGGCCCAGGCGGAGGCCGAGATCATCGGTTGCTCCGATGCCATCCTCGCGTCGTGCACCGTTGAGGCGGCCCAGATTGTCCAGCTTTACGGGGCGGATCCGGACCGGATCGAGATCGTGGCGCCCGGCGTCGACCTGGCCTTCTTCGCTCCGGGCGACCGCGGCCAGGCGAGGAGGGCCCTCGGGCTGCCTCAGGACTCCTCCATGGTGCTCTTTGTCGGACGTATCCAGCCGCTCAAGGCGCTCGAAGTGGCCGTCCGGGCGCTGGGCCTGCTCGATCTGCCCGCCTTTCTGGTGGTGGTCGGCGGTCCGAGCGGGCCCGCCGGACCGGCCGAATTCGAGCGGGTGCAGAAGCTCGTCGGCGAGCTCGGCCTGGCCGATCGGGTGCGTTTCGTGGAACCGCAGCGCCACGAGCTGCTCAGCACCTACTACCGGGCCGCCAACGCCTGCGTCGTTCCCAGCCGGTCGGAATCGTTCGGCCTGGTCGCCCTGGAGGCCGCCGCGTGCGGGACCCCGGTCGTGGCGTCTGCGGTCGGGGGGCTGCGGACCCTGGTCGATCACGGCCGCACCGGGTTTCTGGTGGAGGGAAGGGACCCGGGCGCGTTCGCGGCGTACCTCGGCGAGATCGTCAGCAATCCCGCCCTCGGCGCGCAGATGTCCGCTGACGCCGCCGCCCGGGCCCGCCGGTACACGTGGCCGATCGCCGGGGCTCGCCTCCGCCGTCTCTACGCGGATCTCACTGCCCGCCAGCTCGTCGAGTGCCGGTAGAAGCAGCCACTCCTGAGGAACTGGCCAACCTCAGGGGTCTGATCGACGCGTGGACGGTCCGGGAACGCCAGGAGAATGCCCTGCTGGCGGCCGTCGACCACGATCCCGGCCAGGTTCGTTGGTACATCCGCATGCTGGGCGAGGAGAAGGCGGTAACCACCACCTGGCTGACCTTGCGGGAGCGCACGCTGCACTACGAGACCTATTTCATGCCCGCCCCCGAAGAGAACGTGGCGGAGCTGTACGAGTTTCTGCTTCGCGCCAATCAGCGGTTGTACGGGATGCGTTTCGCCATCGGGGCTGAGGACGCGGTGTATCTGGTCGGGCAGCTGCCGTTGTCGGCCATCGATGAGAGCGAGCTGGACCGGATCATCGGCTCCACGTACGCCTACTCCGAGCAGTACTTCCGGCCGGCCATGTCGCTCGGCTACGCCTCCAAGTATCGCCCGCCGGCGGGGGACTGAGGGGCCGAAGAACCGGACGCGGCCAGACCGGCGCGCTACGGTACGAACGCCAGGGCCCGAGGGGCGGAACGGCGCCGTTCGTTCGGGGAAGTACGGGTGGCTCGGGAGGTTCCTCAGGCCCCGGCTTCGAATAGTTGCGAGTCCAACCGGCGGATCATTAGGGTCACGGCGACCCAACGGTGGGTGGGAACGGGTCAATGGCGACCCTTGTAGGACCCTGAGTAGGCCTATGCGGATACCGACCCGTCTCTTCCTCGTCGCTTCGGCGGCCATGCTGGTCCTTGGGCCCGCCGCGCCGGCGGGAGCGGACACGCTGACGCAGCGGAAGACCGCGGCACATCAGAAGAAAGCCCAGATTCTCGCCCGGATCGATGCCCTGAAGGCCTCGGACAGCGAACTCTCCGGGGCGGTCAACACCCTGAATGCGGCTGTGACCGCCCAGCTGGGTCAGGCCGACGCGGCGCTGTCGGCCGTCAAGGCCGCCCTCGACCGCCAACACCAGGCCGAAGCCGCCATCCAGGCCACCGAGGCCCGCATCGTCAGCCTGCGCGGCGGGGTGATCACCAAGGCCGTCGAGGAGTACATGCGACCCGGCGGCACCATGTCGGCTCTGGCCGGGGTGAAGAACCTGAGCGAGTTGGGTCAGCGGACCATGTTCCTGGCCCAAGTGGCCGGCACGGGTTCGGACGCTCTCGATCAGCTGCGCGTGGCCCGGCTCGATCTCCTGACCGAGCAGAAGGAGGCGGCCAAGGCCCGGGCGATCGCCGATCAGCGCCAGAAAGTGGCCAATGCGCAACTCCAGAACCTGGAGCTGACCAGGTCGGCCAAGGCCAAGCTGCAGTCGGCGTTGGTGGGGCGGATCGCCTCCTATCAGGCCGAAGCGAATGCGGTCGCCTCGCAGGAGGCCACGCTCTCCGGCTTCATCCGGGCGCAACAAGCGGCCGGCCAGGCCTCGCGTGGTGGGGTCGTCGGCGGCAATGGGAGGGTATCGGGAGCCGGGCTGATGTGGCCGCTCTCGGGCCCCCTCACGTCACCATTCGGTTACCGCTGGGGCGGATTTCACCCCGGCATCGACATCGGCGTCCCGATCGGCACGGCCATCCACGCCGCCAAGGCGGGCACGGTGATCTTCGCCGGTCAGATGGGCGGCTACGGCAACGTGGTCATCGTTGACCACGGCGGGGGCTTCAGCACCCTGTACGCGCACCAGAGTCGCTTGGGGTGCTCGGTCGGCCAGCAGGTAAATCAGGGCGAGATCATCGGCTACTCCGGGAACACGGGGAACTCGACCGGCCCGCACCTGCATTTCGAGACCCGAGTCAACGGCAACCCGCAGAACCCGCTGAACTACCTGCCGTAAGGTTCGGCCCATGGCGGCACGGTTGCTGATCATGGGCGGCGGCAAGATGGGCGAGGCCCTGGTCACAGGCTTGGTGCGAGCCGGCTGGGCGACGCCCGCCGAGCTCGGCGTGGTAGAGAAAA
>CAXMLU010000556.1:0-6192 GCA_964194255.1 uncultured bacterium | reverse complement strand
GTCCATTGGCGACGTCTCTGCCTACACCGGAAAGCCGGTCTGGATCTTCATGCGGGTGAGCCACGGCAACGGCGCGGGCACGTACCGGTGTGTGCTCGACCTTGACGGTGGAGGCACCGTGCCGATCGGCACCATGTCAGTCGCCGCCGGCCGGGGTGGGTGGGGTGAGAAGGTCACCGTCGATGTCCAGCGGATTGCCCGCGCCCGCCTGGTGTCCTCTACCGGCGAAACCGTCGCCACCGCCACCTTCCACTAGTTCTTCGAGAATTACACCTGCTTCACCTCGGTGTAGCTTCTCCCCGGGTTGTCTGACATCTCTTACGGAGGACTACGCCCGTGCCGATGACTGTCGAGGAGTTGAGCGGTCTCGTCGAGAGCGGGCAGATCGACACAGTTGTCATCGCCCTCACCGACATGCAGGGGCGGTTGCAGGGCAAGCGCTGCGGCGCGCGGTACTTCCTCGAAGAGGTCCTGGCCCACGACGCCGAGGCGTGCAACTACCTCCTCGCCGTCGACGTCGACATGAACACGGTCGACGGGTATGCCATGTCGTCATGGGAGCGCGGGTACGGCGACTTCGTCCTCAAGCCCGACCTCGACACCCTGCGCCTTCTCCCCTGGAACCCCGGCTCGGCGCTGGTGCTCTGCGATCTCGCCTGGGAGGACGGGAGCCCCGTCGATGCGTCCCCCCGGCAGATCCTGCGTCGCCAGATCGGCCGGCTGGCCGAGCGGGGCCTCGTTCCCTACGTCGGCACCGAGCTCGAGTTCATCACCTTCCGGGATACCTACGAGCAGGCCTGGGCGCGCGGGTACCGCGAGCTGACTCCGACCAACGACTACAACGTCGACTACTCGCTGATCGGAACCGGGCGAATCGAGCATCTTCTGCGCCGTATCCGCAACGAGATGACGGGCGCCGGGATGTACGTGGAATCGGCGAAAGGCGAGTGCAACCTCGGTCAGCACGAGATCGCCTTCCGTTTCGCAGACGCCCTCAACACGTGCGATCAGCACAGCATCTACAAGACCGGCGCCAAGGAGATCGCCGCCCAGGAAGGGATGAGCCTCACCTTCATGGCCAAGTTCAACGAGCGTGAGGGCAACTCTTGCCACATCCACATCAGCCTGCGATCGGCAGAGGGCGGGTCAGTGCTTGCTGGTGACGAAGAGTTCGGTTTCTCCTCCCTGATGCAGCACTTCCTGGCCGGTCAGTTGGCGTGTCTTCGAGAGCTCACCTACTTCTTCGCGCCGAACATCAACTCCTACAAGCGCTACGTGGAGGGCAGTTTTGCGCCCACCGCCGTGGCCTGGGGCCGGGACAACCGCACGTGCGCCCTAAGAGTCGTGGGGCACGGGGCTTCCCTCCGGGTGGAGAACCGCGTCCCCGGCGGGGACGTGAACCCGTATCTGGCGGTGGCGGCGCTCATCGCGGCCGGCCTGCACGGCATCGAAAACGAGCTGGCCCTGGAGCCCGAGTTCACCGGGAACGCCTACGACTCCCAGCAGCCGCGGGTCCCGGAGCGCCTCGAGCTGGCGATGGAGCTCCTGCAGGACAGCAAGATGGCCCTTGCCGCCTTCGAGCGGCCCGTGATCGACCACTACCTCAACGCCGCCCGGATCGAGCTCCAGGCCTTCGGGCGGGCGGTGACCGACTGGGAGCGGTTCCGTGCCTTTGAGCGCCTCTAGCCGCCGCGGGCAGCACCGACCATGACGGCCGCGCTCACCGACGTCATCAACCCCGCCACCGAGGAGGTCGTGGACAGGGTGCCGCAGGTCTCGGCGCAGGAGGCCGACGCCGCGATTGTGGCCGCCCGGCGCGCATTCGAGACATGGCGCTCGGTGTCGCCGGGAGACCGCGGTCGCCTCTTGCGCTGCTTCGCCGAGGCGGTCGACGCCAACATTGAGGAGCTCGCCCTTCTCGAGGTGGCCAATTCGGGCCACACCATCACCAACGCCCGGTGGGAGGCGGGCAATGTCCGCGACGTGCTGCAGTACTACGCCGCCAGTCCTGAGCGTCTGTGCGGACGGCAGATCCCTGTCCCGGGCGGTGTCGACCTCACGTTCAAGGAACCGCTGGGTGTCGTCGGTGTCATCGTGCCGTGGAACTTCCCGATGCCGATCGCCGGCTGGGGCTTTGCACCGGCCCTGGCGGCGGGCAACACGGTGGTGTTGAAGCCGGCCGAGCGGACCCCGTTGACGGCCATCCGCCTTGGCCAAATCGCCCTCGAGGCTGGGCTGCCGGAAGGAGTGTTCACCGTTCTGCCCGGGAAGGGCTCGATCGTCGGCGAGCGATTCATCGCCCACCCCGCCGTGCGCAAGCTGGTGTTCACCGGATCGACAGCGGTGGGCAAGCACGTCATGGCCGGCTGCGCCGACCAAGTGAAGAGGGTGACCTTGGAACTCGGGGGCAAGAGCGCCAATGTGGTGTTCGCCGACGCCGATCTCGAGCAAGCGGCCGCCCAGGCCCCCTACGCAGTGTTCGACAATGCCGGCCAGGACTGCTGCGCCCGCTCCCGGATCCTGGTGGAGCGTCGCGCCCAGGATCGGTTCCTCGAGCTGTTCGAGCCGGCCGTCAAGGCGGTGCGCGTCGAAGACCCTCGGCAGGATTCGAGCGAGATGGGACCGCTCATCTCGGACGAACAGCGATCAGTCGTGGCGTCCTTCGTGCCTGACGACGCCCCGGTCGCGTTCCGCGGCAGCTGCCCCTCCGGGCCTGGCTACTGGTATCCGCCCACGGTGCTGGCCCCGGTCCGGCCCAGCGATCGCGCCTTCCGCGAGGAGATTTTCGGGCCCGTCGTCGTGGTCGTCCCCTTCGAGGACGAAGCCGACGCCGTCCGCATCGCCAATGACAGCGAGTATGGCCTGTCCGGATCGATCTGGACTCGCGACGTCGGGCGGGCACTGCGCGTCGCGCGCGCCATAGAGACCGGGACACTGTCGGTGAACTCCCACTCCTCCGTGCGGTATTGGACGCCCTTCGGTGGGTTCAAGCAGTCTGGACTCGGGCGGGAGCTCGGGCCCGACGCTCTGGACGCGTTCACGGACACAAAGAACGTCTTCATCTCCACGGCAGAGTGACAATTATGAGCGAGGCCTCATCGCCTCGCCTCGGAGGGCGCCCGCGGATGCCAGCATACGGGGCAAACACGTCGCCAAGGAGGCCATATGGGCAGGTTGGATGGAAAGGTGGCCCTCATCACCGGGGCCGGGAGCGGCATGGGGGCGGTGGCCGCCCGCCTATTCGCCAACGAAGGAGCGGCCGTCGTTGTCGCCGATGCCGTTGAAGCCGGGGGAGTGGCGACCGCTGAGGGAATCCAGGCCGCGGGCGGACGCGCCATCTTCGTGCAGGTGGACGTCACTCGGTCAGAGCAGGTGGCAACCATGGTCGGTCGCGGCGTCGAGGCATTCGGCGGACTCCACGTCCTCTACAACAATGCCGGCATCTTTCCGAGCGACGACGGAGGAGCCCTTGACACCCCCGAGGACACGTGGGACCGCGTCGTCGCCGTTAACTTGAAAGGGGTGTGGTTGTGCTGCCGCCACGGTATCCCGGCCATGCTGGCGTCCGGCGGGGGATCGATCATCAACGTGGCGTCCTTCGTCGCTTTCATGGGAGCGGCGACGGCCCAGATCGCCTATACGGCCAGCAAGGGCGGCGTGTTGTCGATGACCAGGGAGATCGCCGTCGAGTTCGCCCGCAAGGGCATCCGGGCCAACGCGTTGTGCCCCGGCCCCATCGAAACCCCCTTGCTGGCCGAACTCATGAGCGATCCCGCCCGGCGAGCGCGGCGGATGGTCCACATACCTGTCGGCCGGCTGGGTCGGGCCGAGGAGATCGCGCAGGCCGCCCTGTTCCTCGCTTCGGACGAATCGTCGTTGATGACCGGCGCGTCCCTAGTCGTAGACGGCGGCATTACGGCGGCTTACGTCACACCTGAGGAGTGAACGAGCAGAACCTGGGCGTTGATACCCGCGAGGGGCCTACACACAGGACTACCGCTACCATCGCCGCCGGCACATACGGAATCGAGGCCGGAATCAAAAGGAAATGACGGCACTCATCGCCGTGACGGGCCGCGTCATTCCGGCCGGAGAGATCGGTCGCTGGCACGCTCCGGCACTGGCCGTACCCCGGCCGTATCTGGACGCCCTCGAGCGAGCCGGCGGTCGCGCCGCTGTCCTCGCTCGATCACCGCTGCCCGGAGCGGGCAAAGGCGACATCCTGGCCGGATTCGACGGCGTGCTCTTGACCGGTGGCGGCGACATCGACCCGGCCCGATACGGTGCCGTCCCGGTGCCAGAGATCTACGGCGTCGATGCTGAAGCCGATGCATTCGAGCTCGGTCTCGTACATGCCGCCATCTCCGCCGGGCTGCCGGTGCTCGGCATCTGCCGAGGTCTCCAGGTTTTGAATGTGGCGTTGGGCGGAACGCTGGATCAGCACATCGTGGGGCGGCCTGGTCGGGAGGACCACGGCCGGCCGGGTGGGGAAGAGGTGGTGCACTCCGTGATGGTCGAACGCGGGTCTCGCTTGGCGAGCGCGTTGGGCGCGACCGAGGTGATGGGCTCGTGTCACCACCACCAAGCCGTCGAGCAGGTCGGCGGCGGTTTGAAGGTTAGCGCCAGGACGCCCGAGGGCATTGTGGAGGGTCTGGAGTTAGAAGGAGAGCCGTGGGTCGTGGCGGTGCAATGGCACCCGGAGGACACGGCCGGATCCGACGCGACCCAGCAGCAGCTCTTCTCGTCGTTTGTCGCCGCCACGTGAACCGCCGGCGACAGATCGCCGTCATCGACGACGGGACGTGCTCGAGCTCGGCAGCCACAACGAGCTCATCGCCCTCGGGGGCGTCTACGCCGAGATGTACGCGACGTGGCAGCACCACATGAACCCGAGCGTGCACCAGCAGGTCTAGCGGGCGTCGACGCGGACTCGGACCGGCCCACCGTCGGGGTCGACCTGTGCCATCCAGTCACCCGGTATCCGATGCGAGCGGTTGGGCACCGCACGCGCCAGGCGGTGACGGGCGAGCCGACGCGTTCCTTGCTCGATGACAATCACCGGTCGCGCCAGGAACGCGTCGGACCGCACGATGACCCTCCCGACCGCGCCGAGCTCGGGGGTGACAACGCCCGGCGACACCCATTGCAGCGGCGCCTCGACGACCACGGGCACCCGCCGACGGGTCGCGCCGGGCCCGCCGAGCCACGCGGCCACCGCCGCACCGACCCGCCGGGCGCGCCGCGCAGCCACGTCGGCAGTCTCCCCAGGGTGGACGAGGTTGCCGGCGGCCCATACGCCCGCAGCGCTGGTGTGTCCGAGCTGGTCGACTTCGGGCCCGCCGGATGCCCGTACCATCGTGAGGCCGGCCCGTCGGGCGAGCTCGTGATCGGGGATCCAGTTGCCGGTGAATACGACGGTGTCGACGTCGACCACGCGCGTCGCGCCGGATCGGAGCTCGGTGAGCTCGACCGCCTCCACCCGGTCCCGACCCCTGATGGCGCTGACGGCCGTGCCGGTCCACAGCGGCACACGCAGACCGACTGCGGCGGTGGCGGCGAACACGGCGACGGTCTGGTGGCGATCGAGCGCCGTGACCATGCCGACCGTGCGGACACCCGCGTCGCGCAGGGTGAGGATCGCCGAGTACGAGACGTGTTCGGCTCCGACGACGAGGGCGCGGCTGCCCACGTCGAGGTGGTGGATGTGCACGCGCTGCTGCAGCTCGCCGGTGGTCAACACGCCCGCCGGGCGGTCGCCCGGAACGAGGCGTGCCGTCCGGGGGCGCTCCCTGGCGCCGGTCGCGAGGATGATGGCTCGCGCCCGCACGGTGCGGACGCTCCCGGGACCGGTGAGCTGCGCCTCGCCGGGTGCTGACCATCCGGTGGCCATGGTGGCCGTGACGACGTCCACACCGAGCGCCGTCGCCCGCTCGACGATGCGGCGTGCGTACGCCGGTCCGGTCATCAGCCGGTGGAGATCACGGATGCCGAAGCCGGTGTGGCTGCTGTGGCGGGGCACACCACCGGCGGTGTCGTCGCGCTCGACGACCATCACGCGGCCTCCGGACACGCGGCGGACGACGGCGGCGGCGGCGAGGCCCGCAGGCCCACCGCCGACGACGAGGACGTCGACGTTGTCGTCGGGACTCACCGGTCGGGACTCACCCGGTCGGTGCCCGCCGGTCGGTGCTC
>CAXMLU010000555.1:0-6818 GCA_964194255.1 uncultured bacterium | reverse complement strand
GACGACTACGTCACCAAGCCGTTCTCGCCCCGCGAAGTGGTCGCCCGGGTCAAGGCCATCCTGCGCCGCGCTGACGGACCCCCCAAGGAGACGCCGGACATCCTGGCCGTCGGGCGCGTCGAGGTCGACCTCGGCCGGCGGGAGGCCCGGGTGGACCACGTCCCGATCGCGCTGGCCACGCGGGAGTTCGACCTGCTCGCCTACCTGGCCGAAAATGCCGGCCTGGCCCTTTCCCGCCAACAACTCCTCGACGGGGTCTGGGGCGCCGACTGGTACGGCGACGAGCGCACGGTCGACGTGCACGTCCGCCAGCTGCGCAAAAAGCTGGGCGAGGCCCTACCGCTGGCCACGGTCTGGGGCGTCGGATACCGGCTCGGGTAAAGGGTTCGCGTGCGGCGACGCCTCACGGTCACCATCGTCACCGTGGTTGCCGTTTGCCTGGTGCTGGCCGGCCTGGTCACCATCTTTCTGACGGCCCGGGCGGCGCGAGAACAGACCCGACTGGACCTCGTGCGCCAGGCGGAAGCGCTCAGCCAGAGCGTGCTCTCGGAGGAGACGTCGGTGACGGCGGGCAACCGGGTGCGGTTACTTCAGGGCCTGAAGCCGTTGCTCAAGCTCCAACAGGTCGACATCTTCGCCATCGGTCCCGGTGGTCGTTTACGGGATCCTCTGACCCAGAAACCCATTGATCCCCCCGCCGGATTCACGCTTGGTCTGCTTCGCATACCTGACCTCCAGTCCGGCGCCACCGTCTCGGGCCACCGGGGCAACGTGGTGTTCGCGGCTGCGCCGTCCCGCCTGACGACGGCCCAAGGCGTGCCGTACAGCCAGGTGGTCCTGCTCAGCCGTACGCCGGCCAGCGGGCTCCGTCAGGTGGGCGGGTGGTTCCTCATCGCCGCCGCCATCAGCCTGGCCGCGGCCGTGATCGCCGGAGATCGGCTCAGCCGGCGGATCAGCCGGCCGCTGGAAGAAGCCGAGACCGTGACTCGCCGGATTGCCCTCGGCGACCTCGACGCCCGGGTGGCGGATCCGGGTGACAGTGTGCCTGAACTGGCGTCTCTGGCCCGTTCCATCAACACGATGTCGGAGACATTGGCGCGCTCCAAGGGCCTGGAACGGCAGTTCCTGATGTCGGTCTCGCACGACCTGCGCACCCCGCTCACGTCTATCCGGGGTTTCGCCGAGGCCATTGCCGACGGCGCGGCGGCGGACACGCAGCGGGCCGCCCAGGTCATCGCCTCGGAGTCGCGGCGTCTCGAACGGCTGGTCCGTGACCTGCTTGAGCTGGCCCAGCTCGATTCCCGCCGATTCTCCCTCGACGTGCACCGCGTCGACCTGGTCGAGGTGGCGACGGCGACCAGCGAGGGGTTCAGGCCGGCCGCTCGCGAGCTGGGCCTGAGCATCGCCGTGAATGCCGACGGTCTCGTGCCCGTGAGCGCCGATCCTGACCGCCTGGCCCAGGCGGTCGCCAACCTCATCGAGAACGCGCTGAAATTCGCGTCGGGCACGGTCACGGTGGGGGTGGCCCGCCCGGCCGGCGCCGACCTGGTCGTGCTCTGGGTCGACGACGACGGCCCGGGTATCCCGCCCGCCGACCTTCCCCGCGTCTTCGAACGCCTCTACACGT
Organism: uncultured bacterium; assembly: GCA_964194255.1. Classification (GTDB taxonomy): domain Bacteria; phylum Actinomycetota; class Acidimicrobiia; order Acidimicrobiales; family CAXMLU01; genus CAXMLU01. Next base: position 5,191 of record CAXMLU010000555.1, on the reverse strand, counting down.
CGAGTCGCAGCCCGGCCCGCCAGGTCGGCTCCGGGCTCGGACTGGCCATCGTCGCCGAACTGGTGGCGGCCATGGGCGGGGCGGTGCGAGCCGAATCCCCGCTCACCGCCTCGGGCGGAACCCGCATGGTGGTGACCCTTCGCACCTGGTCCGAGCTTCCGGGCCCACCCATCTCGACGTCTCTGCCCGCCCTCAACTGATGTACGCGCCCGCCCAGCCGCCCTGCCCGGCCGCCCTGCCCCCGGGACCAATCGCCCTTACGGCCGGACACAAATCGCTCATATCTTCCTCTGGTGCCGGCGCGGAGTCAGAAGGCGATTTGTCCCTGGCCGCATGGCCCGCCCGGCCCGCGCTAATGCCTGGTGGTGGGGGGGCCGCCCGGGGCGGTGGTCGTCGACGCCGGGACCTGGCCGCACGGGGGCACGTCCAGCGTCAATGTGGAGTTGTCGGAAAAGGTGACGCTCACCGCTTGCGGTCCGATCGTGTGACAACGCACCTGCCATTCGGCCTTGCCGCTGGCGTCGGTGATGCTCGGGTTCAGGCTGTCGATGGTCAGGTCGCCGGTGGTCGTCAGCGAGACCGTCACGAATGTGGCTGGCACCGCCCGGGCCACGCCCGCCGTGTCGACGGCGGCGTTGGAGACCACGACGGCAATGGTGAAGGGCTGCTCAACGATGGGGCCCGGATTCACGGCCGCGGTGGCAATGACGCCGGTGAACGGGGCCAGGTGGAGGGCCAGGACTTTCGATTCTGTGGCGCCCAGGAAGAAGATCTCCGGCGTGACCAGATCGAGATCCGGCGCCCGCCACGCCCGCACCCGATAGCGGCCGCCGCGCACCGCCGGGATGGACCAGGACCCGTCCGCGGCCGTGATGGCATCGGCCTGAGCGAACGTGTCGCCAACCAGCCGCTCGGCGTGGACGTTGGCCCCCGCCACGACGCCGTTCGGGCTGTTGACCGTGCCGGCCAGGCTGGCCCCTCCACCCCCCAGACGAACCGTCGTGGTGGGGTGACCGTCCACCGGCGTGAGGGTTTTCCCGGTCGTGTCCGCAAGGGTGGTGGACGTGACCACGGGGGAGCCTCCGGGGGGAGCCTTGATCAACCCGCTAGGAATGGCCTTCGCGCAGCCGACCAGGATCAGGGTCCCCGCCACCGCGGCGGCGGCACGAGCCGCCTTCACGCTCTCGGTTCCACCTTGGCGACGCTACGACCGCCCTCCCAAACGGCGCTGGCGTGGCCGGGGACCTCAACGTCGCGGCGGACGTACGCCAACGCCACCGGCGCCTGCCGGACCGCTGAGAAGGCCACGCTGGTGAGCGTCCCCACGCTGGTCCCGTCCTGCTCCAGGGTGGCGCCCGCTGGTGGCACCGGGCCGGGCTCCATGGTCACCCGGCGCAGGAGGCGAGGCACGTGTCCACCGCGCGACTCAATGCGGGCCACCAGTTCCTGGCCGGTGAAACACCCCTTGGTGAAGCTCACCGTGAGATCCACCACGTCCGCCTCGGCGGGAATGGTCCGCTCCGTGAGCTCGGCCCCCATCCGGGGCACCCCGGCGGCGATCCTCGCCGCCTCGTAGGCATCGATGCCGCACGGCGTGACACCGACGGGCAGAGCGGGCGCCTCGCCCATCAGGTCCACGCCGGGCAGGGTCGGCCATCCGGTCGGGACGGCGATCACTCCCTCGGAGATCGCGCCCGGTGCCGTCTGGTTTTTCGGCCCGAGCAGCCGGAGGCAACGCCAGCCGGCCAGCTGAACCAACTCCGCCTTTACCCGCAACTTGAACCTGGACAAACGGGCGTGCAGCGCGGCGCCATACCCACCGTCGACATCGACCAACAGGTCAGCTTCATCCGTCCGGGTGACGCGTACCAGAGCATCGACCTTGCCCGCGGGCTGAAGGACGAGAGACAGGACCGACGCACCGACGGCCATCCCGGCGACGTCCTGACTGACCTGCCCCTGCAAGAACGTCAGGGCATCCGGGCCGGAGACCCGGATCACGTCACGATCCACCCAGCATCCGCCCCATCCGGAGGTAAGGGCGTGCTCCTCTTCGGCCTGGCCGGTCACACCATCGCTGGCCATGTCAGTGCGCCGCCGCCGGCGTCCGGCTGGAGGCCCGAGCGGCGGTCATACGCCGGGCGGCAGGTACGGCGGCCAGCAGGGCGGCCGCCTTGTTGCGGCATTCGAGGTCTTCCTGAGCCGGATCGCTGTCGGCCACGATGCCGGCGCCGGCCTGGACGCTGGCCCGGCCGTCGGGATGGACGATCATGGTGCGGATGGCGATGGCCGTGTCCAGATTGCCGGAGAAGTCGATGTAACCGACCACGCCCGCGTACGGCCCCCGTTTGGCCGGCTCGAGATCGTCGATGATCTCCATGGCCCGCACCTTCGGCGCTCCCGACACGGTGCCAGCGGGGAGGGTGGCCCGCAGTACGTCGATCGGACCGAGCCCGCCGCGAAGCCGCCCGGAGACCTGAGACGTCAGGTGCATCACGTGGCTGTAGCGCTCCAGGGTCATGAGCTCGTCGACCTGCTCGGTGCCGAACTCCACCACCCGGCCCACGTCGTTGCGGGCCAGGTCGACGAGCATGACGTGTTCGGCCCGCTCTTTCGGGTGCTCAAGCAGCTCGCCGGCCATACGCCGGTCGTCGTCGTCGGTCCGCCCCCGGCGCCGGGTGCCGGCGATAGGACGGGAAATAACCGTTCCATCGAGCAACTGCACCATGGGCTCAGGCGACGAACCCACCACGGTGATGGCCGGGTGGCGCAGGAAATACATGTACGGGCTGGGGTTGACCTGCCGCAGGGCCCGGTAGACGTCGAAGGGCGCCGCCTCCAGGTCGAGATCGAAGCGCTGGGACAGCACGACTTGGAAGATGTCGCCCGCCAGAATGAGCTCCTTGGCCGCATCGACGGCGGCAGCATACGCCGCCGCCGACGTTCTTCGCTGAACTGCGGCCGGATCCTCGTCCCGATCCGGTGGTTCGACCAGTGGCTCGTCGAGGGGACGGGCGCCGTCCGCGGCCAGCTCGGCCAGCCTGGCCACGGCTTGGTCATAGAGGGCGTCCACCACCTCGTCGGGTGCACCGGGCGGAACGATGGCATTGTCGATGAGCGTGACCCGCTGCCGCCAGTGGTCGTATGCGGCCAGCTGACCGATGACGGACAGGACGGCATCGGGATGGCCCAGGTCGTCGGGAGGTACGTCGGGCAGGTGCTCGATCTCCCTCACCACGTCGTAGCCGAAGAACCCGACCAGGCCCCCGTGGAGCGGGGGAAGGTCGGCCAGGATAGGTGAGCGGTACGCAGTGAGCAGGTGTTCGACGGCCACGAGCACGCCCCGGTCGAGCGGAACCGACGGCGGCAGGGTTCCGGTCACGGAGATCCGACCCCCGCAGGCGACCATGGTCGCCGTTGGCCGCCGGCCCACGAACGACCAGCGGGCCCACCGTTCCCCGTGTTCCACCGATTCGAGGAGGAACCCCGCCTCGTCCCCGACCAGGCGAGCGAACGCCGCCACCGGAGTGGTCAGGTCGGCCAGAAGTTCTCGCCACACGGGAACCACGGCGTGGCGCCGGGCGAGGGCGCGGAAGCCCTCCCTACTCGGCCGGATCACCGAACGCCCGGAAGAAGCAGCTGTACTCGCCGGTGTGGCAGGCCCCCCGCCCCTCTTGCTCGACGACGAACAACAGCCCGTCTCCGTCGCAGTCGTAGTACGCCTCCCGCACCCACTGCCGGTCGCCCGACGTCTCCCCCTTGCACCAGAACTCCTGCCGGCTCCGACTCCAGAACCAGGTTCGCCCCGTCTCGAGCGTGCGCCGCAGTGACGCCTCGTTCATCCACGCCAGCATAAGGACCCTGCGGGTGATGGTTTCCTGCACGATGGCGGGCACGAGCCCGTCGGCGTTGTAGGTCACCTGAGCCAGGTCAGCGTCACTGCAGGCGATCGGAGTGGCGGTCGGCACCTTTCACATCCTAGGGCGACTGGTCAGCTTGTCCCTTACAGGTACAGCCCCGTCTCGCCTTCGTTGCGCTCAGAAGCGACGGCGTGGATGTCCCGCTCCCGGAGGATGAGGTAGTCCTCGCCTTTGACCTCCACCTCGTAGCGATCCTCGGGACTGAACAGCACCCGGTCGCCCTCCTGGATGGAGCGCACGTGCGGGCCCACCGCCATGACTTCGGCCCAGACCAGCCGTTTGGAAACCTGGGCCGTCGCTGGGATCAGGATGCCGGCGCGCGACCTCCGCTCCCCTTCGGCCTGCGGTATCTGCACGAGCAGGCGGTCCGACTGCATGGTGATCGCCTGCTTCGATTCGTCGGAAGGCGCCACAGCAGGCACCGTAGCGCCCTCTGAGCGTCAGTGGTTCCCACCGGTGGCTAGCGATCCGCGAAGCGGAGAACCGTCGCCGTTGAGGGCCACGCACACGATGACGCGCTTTCCGTTGTCCCACTGGCCGAGGTCCGGGACGAAGGCGGCACTGGTCACCCGGCTCGGCACCCGCCCACCGGGTACGTATGCCGTCAGGCCCGCTTGGCACGGCGCGCTGGCATAGGCAAGGAGGGCGTCCGGCCCGGGGTAGGCGGCGGGCGCGGCCGCAAGTGGAACCGCCAGACGGCCCACGGCCTGGCCATCATGGTTACCGCCGCACGACACGACCCGGACATTGACCCCGCGGATAACGAACGCACCCGATCGATTGAAACAATCGCCGGACTGCAGGGAGGTCTCCAACTCGGTGTGGTTCAGAGTGCTCGATACCTTGCCCACGAAAACGGCCACGGCCAACACCACGACCACACAACCGACCAGGTTCAGCACCGAGATGATCCAGGCCAACACGACGAGGGTTCGGCCCGTCTTGGTCCCCCCGGAGCGACGGATGAAGCCGTTGGCCCGTATCCCGAGCCAGATGCCGAAGAAGGCGCCGACGAAGGGGATCAGACTGAGCAGGAAGGCCACGATGGCCAGCGACTCGGTGGTGCGGGCCGGCGCCCCGCCGTATCCACCGGTTGGCGCCCCGTAGCCAGGCGTAGGCGGGGGCACATAAGTGGGCGGTGGGGGCTGATACCCCGGCGGCGGGGGCGGCGGAGGAGGCTGCTGCCCGTAAGCGGGCGGCGGCGGCTGGCCGTACCCCGGCGGCGGCGGCGGCTGGCCGTACCCCGGCGGCGGCGGCGGCTGGCCGTACCC
>CAXMLU010000554.1:0-8217 GCA_964194255.1 uncultured bacterium | reverse complement strand
GGCGGGTTGGTGGCCGGCGGGTTCGTCGTCGGCGGATTGGTGGGCGGCGGCTGCGTCGGCGGTGGGGTCGTCGTACTTGGGCACGGATAGAACTGCCCCGTTGTCGGGTCATAACAAAGCGTGTCGGCGTGCGCCACTCCTGGGCTCACCAGCAGCGAGCCACAGGCCACGGCCATCACGGCCAACCCTTTACCCAACCAATGTCGCCTCGCGCCCCTAGCCCTCACAGCCCCAATGGTACGTCGGTTGGGGCCCGATTTACTACGGCCGGTGAAGATATCCGACAAATCCCCAGGCGGCGCTCCACTAATTCGACGTACGAATCGGATATATCCGACAAAATTGCCGGTCTGCCGAGCGCCCGGGCCGCCGCGCCGGTGGTTCCGGAGCCGCACAGGGGGTCGACGACCAGATCGCCCTCCTGGGTGGCCATGCGTAACAGCTTGTCGTAGACCCCGATGGGCTTCTGGGCGGGATGTCCGGTTTGCTCGGCTTGCCGGACGAATCCCACCAGCAGTGAGTCCTCGATCACACTGGTCGGCCCGGGCAGATACCGGAGCTTGCCCTGGCGCTGCTTCTCGAGCTGCGCCTCGTTCAGGAAGTGCTCGGGATACAGGGTGGCTCCCGGCCGGGACAGGTGCAGGCAGGCCATCTGGGCACTGCGCCACCCCCGGATCACCGACGGATTGTTCTTGTAGTACCAGGTGAGCCACGCCGTCAGATCCACGCCGGCGGGAAGCCGCTCGATGAATCGGGCCACGATCTCGGGGAATCCCCACAAATACGTGTGGTCGGCCACCTCCGCCGCCTGCTTGAGGAGCCCGCCGATGAATCCGATGTAGTCATCCCTGACGCCACCGACGCCCTTGTTGTACCAGGGGTCGAGCATGCAGCAGCTGGCCCGGAGCCCGAGCGCCCGGTACAGCTCCAGTGCGTCAGTGGCGTCGATAGGGGAAAGGAGCGCGACGCCATCGACTGCCAGCCGGGTCTCCAGCTCGGCGGCGAAGGCATCCAGCACTGCGGGCAACCTACCTGCCCTGGCGGCCGGCTCCCGGTATTTCGAGACCGGTGGCTGGGACCGCCGGTCGCTCGAGGCCCGAGACCGATCTGGCCCTTAGGTCACGGGTGGTCTTCGCGGTGCAGCCAGGTCAACAGATCCGGCGGTCCCAACTGCTCCGTGCGGGCGCGATAGCGCGCGTACTCGGCGCCGGAGAGAAGTTCACGGCCGGCGCCCGAGGATCCCCGGCGAAAGAACCGGGCGCGGTCTTTGAGAACACCGGCCGCATCAGGGGCGAGCTGTTCGGCGTCGGCTCGCATCTGCTCGAACCGGGCGGCATGGACCAGCTCGGGCCAGTGGTGTCTGCCACGGAGATGCCGAGTAACGCCGCCACGCGACGCATCTCGCCCCCGAGGTCATTGGACAGGTCGTCGTAGTGCACGAGCGCGATGTTCGACTCGCCTCGACGGGCCCACGCGTCGGAGAGGTGCCATAGCACCCCGGGCAGGGAGTCCAGCTGGTCCTGCGGGCGGCCATCCCAGTCGATCCATGCGAGCAGCCACTCGCGGAGGGGTGGGCGTACGGGCGCGGGCCCGGCTGGTTCAGGCTGGCCAGTGAGGCGGCGGATCCGCTCGCGGTCGAGGTTGTCGCCCTGGTGGTACAGCGACACGGCCATGTCTAGTGGGTGCCGCGCGGCCACGATGTAGATGGCGTGCCGGTCCAGAGGTATCCCGTCGAGCGGAGTATGCGTCTTGATGAATCGCCGGTGGTTCTGGGCGGCGAGCGCGGCGTAGACGTCATCGCGCGGAGTAACCAGCCAGTCCAGCCACGGCGACAGCTGGCCCAGGGGCGCCGGCAGCTCCGCTGTCTGGAACACGAGGAGCGCGCAGATCATCTGGATCCAGGTCGTGCCGGTCTTGGATCGGGTGCTGATCACGATGTCGCCGTCCCGGAAGGGGAAGCCCACCCACCGGGCGCTGTCCTCGTCTGGGGAGCGGTATCGGACGGGGAGCACCTCGGACATGCTCAGAGCGATGCGGGGTTTGCGTCGTAGATCGCCATCTTCGCCGGACTGGCGGCCAGGGCCGTGACCTCGTTCACGAAGGTGCCCGAGGCGGGCACGCGGAAGTGAGCCCGGAGCGCATCGGCGTCATCCCAATGCTCAAGAAAGACCAGCCGTAGTGGATCCTCAACATCGCGATGGACCGAGTGCAGGAGGCACCCGGGTTCCTGGCGAGAGCGGCGAACGTGCTCCAGGCTGAGCGCCAGGATCTGGTCGATGGTGTCCGGTCGGGCCCGGATGCTGCCGGTGACGATGAGCATGCCAGGACGCCTACGTCAGGACGGGCGCCAGGTGGCGCCACTCTGGCCGGGGCAGCGACATCCGGTCCCCCGTGAGCACTTGGATGCAGACATGGTCGGCGCCCGCGTCCCGGTGCTCCTGGACTCGTCGGGCGATCGTGTCATCGTCGCCCCAGGCCACCACCGCGTCGACCAGCCGGTCACTTCCCCCGGCGCCGACGTCGTCGTCCGTGAACCCGCCCCGAAGCAGGTTGTTCACATAGTTGGGCAACCGCAGGTACCCCGACAGGTGACGGCGCGCCATCTCCCGCGCTTTAGCCGGGTCAGTCTCGAGTACGACGGGTTGTTCCGGCGCCAGGAGCGGTCCGCTACCCAGGGAGGCCCGGGCCCGCCCCGTGTTCTCGGGTCCCGCCAGGTACGGGTGGGCGCCACCGGCCCGCGTGCGAGCCAGCTCGAGCATCTTCGGGCCGAGTGCGGCCAGCACGCGCTCCTCCTTGGGCAGCGGTCTGTCGGCGGCGTCGAGTTGGTCGAGGTACTCGCGCATGCGGGCCAGCGGCCGCTGGTAGCGGCCGGGCTCGCTGGCGTCGATCAGGGGGGCGTGGCTGACGCCGATCCCCACCAGGAAGCGCGGTCCGTGGGTGGCGACTAGGTCGTGATAGCGGGCCGCCGTCTCCTCGGCGACGTGCATCCACAGGTTCAAGATGCCCGTGGCGACGACGGCTTTGGTCGTGGCCCGCAGCAGCGCGTCGACGGACCCGAATACGTCGCCCCCGACGTCGGGGATCCAGACCGCGCTGTAGCCGAGCGTTTCCAACTCGGCCGCCGCCTCGTCGGCCTCGGACCGGTCGCTATAACGAAGAGCGGCGCTCCAGATGCCAGTTCCGCCGAGACGCATTCGCCAATCATGCACCCGAACCTCGGCCGCGGTCATCGAGCTCCAATGTCGATCGGCCGTCGACGTGGTAGCGAACGTGCATGACGGCGGGCGTCTCGACCACCCTCGTGAGGGTGAGTTCGATTCCCTCGTCACCGGCAATGCCGAGATCTCCGGGCTCGAACAGGCGCATCCCCTCGCCGAGCAGGACCGGCGAGATGTGAAGATCGAGTTCATCGAGTAGCCCGGCCTTGATCACCTGACGCATGAACGTGCCACCACCGGCGATCGCCACGTTCTTCTTTCCAGCGGCAGCACGGGCTTGTTCGAGGGCGCTTTCCACGCCGTCGGTAACAAACGTGAAGCTGGTCCCACCCTCCCTGACCAGTAATTCTCTGGCGCGATGAGTGAAGACGAAGACGGGCGCGCGGAAGGGAGGGTTGTCTCCCCAGGGAACCTCTCCGCCGTCGAACATCCGCCGGCCCATCACATACGCCCCTGCCGACGCGAAGGTCTCCTCGACGATCTCCGAGTTGATGTTGTGCTCGCCGCCCTTGAAGCCCAGCCGTTCCCGCCACGCCATGGCATCGATTACCCACCGCGTGATGCGGAAGAACCCGGCGGCCTCAGGGCTGGCCATCCAACTGGCCATGTCCTTGGGGTCTCCATGGTGGTGAGGTCCGGCGTAGAACCCGTCCAGCGAGACAGACATCTGTCCTGTAACTAACCCCATCAGTCAAGCTCCTCATCGGTGGTGTCGGCATCCCCCGTGGATGCTGTTCGCCGGTTGGTCGGAGCTGACGACCGATCCCGGACACGGTCCGAGCCGTTCTTCGGGTTCAGCCAGGGCGAGTCTCGCCGAGTTGGGCCGCCTTCTTGGTGAGATATCGCTTCTCGGGGATGCTGGCCGTGTTCGCCGCCGCCCGCAGGTAGTGCGAGCGGGCCGTCTCGACGCTCCCGGCCTTTTCGTAGAGATACCCACGCACGGCATCCAGGCGGTAGTGATCCGCCACCCTCACGTCGTGCTCGATGGTGGCGAGAAGCTTGAGAGCGGCTCCGGGACTTTCGGCCTCGGCCACTGCGACAGCCTGGTTGAGCGTGGTCATCGGGTTCGGCGCGATTCTGCCGAGCAGTCGGTAGAGACCGACGGATTCGGATCACGTAGGTTCCTGCGGTGCCTGAAGGCGAGATCTCTGTCGACGACCCGCGAGCCGACGACGTTTCGGCGCTCCTCGAGACCCACCTGGCCTTCGCCCATTTGCACAGCCCGCCCGAGGACGTCCATGCCCTCGAAGTCGACGGTCTCGTGGATCCTGCCCTCACGTTCTTCAGCTTCCGTCTCAACGGTGAGCTCCTCGGAGTCGGAGCGCTGAAGGAACTTGACGAACGTCATGCAGAGTTGAAGTCAATGCACACCTCCGAAGCGGCGCGACGTCTCGGGATCGGCCGAGCGATGGTCGATCATCTCATCGGCGTCGCCCGTAATCGGGGCTTTCACCGGGTGAGCATTGAGACAGGGTCTACCCCACCGTTTGCTCCAGCGCGCTCGCTGTATGCAAACGCCGGATTCACGCCGTGCGGACCGTTTGGCGACTACCACCCGAGTCCGAACAGCGCCTTCATGACGCTCTCGCTCGAACCTAAAGTGCGCCCGTGACCATTACTCGTTTCGCCAACCTGGCCGTGAAGGTTCATGACCTTGATGCGGCCGTTGCGTTCTACCGGCAAGCAGGGGCGATCGTCACTGACCCGGAGGAGTGGCAAGGCGCACGGCGTGCGGATGTGCAGCTCGGCCCGCTCCAGATCACCCTGTTCACCCGGGCCGTGTACGAAGACGACATCGATGTGGTCGACGAGGGCTTCTTGCACGTGGCGTTGTTCAGCGATGACCTCGATCGTGAGATCGAGGGCCACGACGTCGCATGGGGGCCAGCCGTCGTCTCCGGCCCGACCTTCGGCCACCGTCGCATCGCATTCGTCAACGCGCCTGGTGGCATGCGGCTTGAGTTCATGGAGCAGCTGGACGAGCCGACCTCATGAGCGACCTCGAATCCCGAATTCGCCGACTCGAGGACCGCACTCTCATCAGTGAGCGGGTCATCAAGTACGCGACGGGCGTCGACCGCCGCGATTGGGAGATGTTCGCCGACTGCTCCACCGATCCCGTGCACGTCGACTTCTCCGCCTCCGGTGTGCCGGCGGCGGACTTCGCCCGTGACGACCTGGTCGATCTCGTACGCATTCCGCTCAGCGGGTTCACGGCCACTCAGCACCTCAGCCCCAACCACGTCATCGAGTTCGTTGAAAACGATCCCGACCGGGCGATCTGCACTACCTCGAGGCGCCGAGGGTGGCGACTTCTTCCTGTTGTGCGGCTCCTACACCAGCCACATGCTTCGCACGGCGGAAGGATGGCGCATCGAGAGCCTGACCCAGCACGCCAGCTGGTCCGACGGCAACCAGAACGCCGTCGCCGAAGCCACGGCCCGATCCCAGACGAAGCAGTCCGGGAGCGTAGGTCGCTCCCGGCCAAAACCCAGAGCCGCGCGAGGGGACTGGCGCACTGGCGAAGGGACCAATCAGCGGGACTCTCCTGACGGCCGGCGTGACAGCACGACGACGAATGTCAAGGCGTGGATCGTCGGCAACGACGGCCAATCGGCGTTCCGCGACACTTGAACGGCAGAGCATTCAGCCCGCTCACGACACGTCGATAAGCGCGCATGAGCGAGAGGAGACGCGAGCGTCGACTTGAGCTCTTGGCCCGACGCAGACAACTGAGTCGCCGTTCTTCGTGGTCAGCGGGATTTGAGATGATTCCTCGATGATCGGCGAAAATCCGTTGCATGTGGCCTCACCGATGCCCACAGTTGGTGGGTGACTCGCATAGAAGTGGTTTCGGTCGATCGCTGGCGCGAGTGGCGCGAGGTCCGACTTGAGGCCCTTCGGGAGGCGCCGGACGCCTTCAGCTCAAGACTGGAGGACTGGCAAGGACCGAACGACACCGAGGAGCGGTGGCGCGCCCGTCTTCGCGATGTGTCGTTCAACGCCATCGCTCTGGTCGAGGGGCGTCCGGCTGGTCAGGCGAGTGCTACCGCGGTGGACGAGGGAGCGACCGAGCTGATCTCGATGTGGGTCGCCCCGTTCGCGCGTGGCTTAGGCGCCGGCGATGATCTGATCAAGGCGGTGATCGACTGGGCCTATCGTGAGAACGCAAGCCGCATCGTGCTCGGCGTCCGGCAGGCCAACACGCACGCCATCGCCTTGTACCGCCGACATCGATTTCTCGAGGCGGATTGCGCAACCGTCCCGATCGGTGATCCTACGTGTGAGATTCCGATGGTGCGGGAGCTCTCGCGGTCGTAGTTGGGCAGACTGGGTCGGTGACGTCCATGGTCCGGGTGCGGGCTCCGGTGCGGGTTCTGGACGCGGGTGGGTGGACCGACACGTGGTTCGCCGGTGGTGGCACGGTCTGCCATCTGGCTGTCGACGACGGGGCGGAGGTCTCCGCATCGTTCTTGGAGCCGAGCGACTCGGCCGGCATCGGGACAGTGGATCTGCTCGTGCCGGCCTTCGGAGACCGGTACCGATTTCCTCTGGACGAGCCTCCCAGGCGCCATCCCCTGCTGGAAGCAGCGCTTCGTCGTTGGGTGCCCGCCGGCGGTTGCGTCGAGGTCACCGTGGCATCGTCGGTCCCGCCGGGATCGGGCCTCGGCACGTCTGCGTCTGTGGTCGTGGCGCTGATTGCCGCCCTGCAGGCGCTGGCCGGCGAGCCGCCCGACCCGGCCAGCCTGGCGCGCGCCGCCCACGAGACCGAGACGGTTGATCTCGGACTCCAAAGCGGTGTGCAGGATCAGATCGCTGCCGCCCACGGCGGATGCAATCTCATCAGCATCGACCGATACCCCGAGGTCGAGGTGAGCGCCCTGGACCTGGCGCCCGCCACGTGGGACGCCTTGGCCCGCCGGATCATGACGGTGTACCTGGGCGCGCCGCACCGCTCCAACGCCTTGCACGAGGCCGTGATCGCGCACCTCCAGACCACCAATGGCGAGCCCCTCCTCGCACCGCTGCGCGCCGCCGCGCAGGACGCGGCGGCCGCCCTCGTGGCTGGGAGCATCGACGGATACGGCGAGGCGATGATTGCCAACACCGAGGCGCAAGCCCGCCTTCACCCCGCGCTCGTCAACTCCCTGGCCCGGGACGTGATCGACGCGGCGCGACGGCATGGCGCCGCGGGCTGGAAGGTCAACGGCGCCGGCGGTGACGGCGGTACGGTCACCATCGTCGGTCCCGACGACCCAGGGGAACTGGTCGACGCGCTCGGATCGATGACTGGGCTCACGGTGGTGCCGCTGCGACCAGCGCGGGAGGGAGCCCGGATCATCGATCAGGCCTGAGCCCGGGTAGCCTGCCGTGGGGAGGAGGATGGTGCTGCGAGCGTTCGTGTTTGGTCGATCGGCGGTTTTGGTCTTTCCGTGGTACGAGCCGAGCCCGGATGGCGGCGAACGCGGCGTCCGCGTCGAGCTCCGCCTTCTGCGCCCGACGGCGGCACGCGGTAGCCGCTCCGCCGCCCAGGAGCTGTGTGTTGACCAGCCGCTGTGGCGCGCCGATCTCTTCGACCTCATTGACGGCCCGACGGCGAATATGGCCCGGGCGCACTTCCACTTCCGCTTCGAGGGCGTCGAGCCGAGCGACCGGTGCTGGGACGAACAGCTCAGCCGCGACGCGTTCACGTGGCTGGCGGATCAGCTGTCTGACCTCGGGGCCATCGTGGCCGCCAGTCAGGTGGACGTCGACGGCGGTTTGTCCGACGGGCTGGCGGCCGACGCCGTGGAGCTTGCCGGGATCGTCCGGGAGATTGTCCAGGCGGCCACGGGGGAGTTGGCCCGAGCTCGCGCCGGTCACCGACGGTAGGGATCGGGGGCCGGTTGAGCAACGGCAGCAACGCGAGCTGACCGGCTGACGGGGATCTACCCCGACTCATGTCTTTCGCCACGTTGCATACGAGTTGCGCGCGCCGTGGTGCTCGGGTCTCAAGCAC
>CAXMLU010000553.1:0-8554 GCA_964194255.1 uncultured bacterium | reverse complement strand
GATTCTGCATGGGTGCGGCGTGGCGGGGTCCGAACGACAGCCAGGTCGAGCACGTCGCTGATGCGGTGCGGGCGGTCGGGGCGCTCGGCATGCAGACCTGCGCCACCCTCGGCATGCTGACCGAGCACCAGGCCGGGCTGCTGGCCGACGCAGGACTCGACTACTACAACCACAATCTCGACACCTCGCCCGAGTTCTACGGTCAGATCATCACCACCCGTACCTACCAGCACCGGCTCGACACCCTCCGCCTGATAAGGCAAGCCGGCATCAAGTTGTGCTGCGGCGGGATCGTCGGGATGGGGGAGAGTCGAGCCGACCGCGCCGGGCTCCTGGTGCAGCTGGCCCAGCTGGACCCCCATCCTGAAAGTGTGCCGATCAACCTGCTCGTGCAAGTGCCCGGCACACCGTTGCACGGTTCGGCGCCGTTTGAGGGTCTCGAGCTGGTGCGCACCATCGCCGCCGCCCGGATCATGATGCCGGCGTCCACGGTGCGGCTGGCGGCCGGACGGGCGCAAATGTCCGACGAACTGCAGACGCTCTGCCTGCACGCCGGCGCCAGCAGCGTCTTTCTTGGGGATCGGCTGCTGACCACGCCGAATCCCGGCAACGACCACGACTTCGACCTCATCGGCCGGTTAGACAGCCACTTGGCCCCGGTGGAGCGGTGAGCGGCCCGAAAACCATCAGGCCTGCTCGGGTAGCGTTTCTGCCTCAACCCGCGCTTTGAGCTTCTCGAGCGTGCGCCGCATGTTTCCTTCGAGGTCGGCGGCCCGATCCTTCACGCCTATCAGATAGCGGTCAGTCAGACGGATGTAAAAGGGCAGCGTCGTGATGATCTCGAAGGATTCGACGACGTCGGTTCCGCCGGCGGCGGGCTCGAAACGGTACGTCCATTTCGTCATCTCCCGACCGAGAAAGGAAACGACGAACGCGAATTCCTTGCCGCGGTCGGCGACGACGACCCGAGGTTTGGTCGACCACCGAGCCATCCCGTTCTTGTTCTTCCCTCTGAATCGGGCCCCCACCTCGGGACCGGTCGCTCCGTCGAGCCACTCGCCGGCGACGCACTCAGGACTCCACTCGCCCATCCGGCTGACGTCTGAGACGAGGTCGTACAGGGTCTCAGGCGCCGCACCGACATGCAGCTCTGCCCGCCTGGTGGTGCCCTTCTCCATCGTTCCTCCTCATGGCTTGCGCCGACGCGACGATGCTGGTGGTGCGTCGTCAGGAAGCAGCGTACGGATCAGGACGTCCTCGAGCCATTCGGCGTAGCTGTCTGCGGTCCAGCCCCGCTCATCGCAGAGCATCTTCGCAACGTCAGGGCTGGCGACGGCCCAGATGATCTCCGCGGCGCGGTCGACGGCGACCCGCAACGGCCCCCGCGCCGCTATCCAGCTGGCCGCCCGGCGCATGTTGGCCAGCCGGTAGCCGTCCATCTCGGCGAAGATGGCAGCCATCTCCGGCTCCACGGCCGACGCTGTGCGCATGATCTCGTAGATGGGCCGGACCCGAGCGGAGATCGAGGCGATGTCTCGGGCGAACAGGTGGAGCTGGCGGCGTTGATCGGGCTCGTCGCGAACCGCGCGGGCCTCGGGGCGCTCCATGACGTTGTCGACACCGGCCGCAGGGGCCAGGCGCGCATCGATGAGCGCAGTAAGCACCCGGGCCTTGTTGCCGAAGGCGGCGTACACGGTGTCGGTGGCGACGTTGGCCGCTTCGGCGATCTCTCGGATGGTCGTGCGCGCATAGCCGCGTGACGAGAAGAGCGCGCCGGCTGCTTCGACGATGCGCGTCCTGGTGAGGGCGGCCTGCTCCTGGCGAACTGCCGATGAATACGAGCGCTTCTTGACGGGCTTTGCCATTTCGTCCTAGTGCTACTATAATAAATCTATTCGCCTTCGGATGATAACGATCGGAGTCAAGCCGTGCCCGAACTGCTGACCCTTCCCCCGCCTCCGGAGGCCATATCGGCCATGGTGGCTATTCCGCATACGCAGATTGCGCCCACCATCCTGGCCACCCAGCAAGGCCCGTGCGGCGAACTCGGCCCCGAATCGGCCGGCGCCATTCTGATCCTTCAGGCCACCTTCGCCCATCGCGAGGGAGCGCAGAGCTTCTGGGCAGCGGCCGTCCCGCTCATGGAGATGCTGGCCTCCGCCCCCGGCTTCATCCGGCGCTACAGCTTCCCCGACGGGCCGACCATCACCCTGATCGCCCTATGGCGCACGGCGGCCGACGCCCAAGCCTTCGCGGCCACGCCTCAACACCGGGCCGCCGTGCACGCGCTCTACAAACACCGATGGCAGTACAGCCACTTCTCGGCGGTCTGGGAGATGACCTCCAACCATGGGCGAGTGATCTTCTGCGACGGGTGCGACGGGATCACCGCCGCCTCGGAACGGGTGTGCAACGGCTGCGGGGCTCCGCTGCTGGACGTCTACATCCCGTAGCAGCAATCTTCATGTGATCGACATCATCGAAACGGTCAAGATGTGCTCATGATCGACCACGTCGCAATCCAATGTGCCAGCGTTCCGGACAGTGCCGCTTTCTACGATGCGGTGCTCGCCCCGCTCGGCGGAGGGCGGGTGCTGGACTTTGGCGAGGTCATCGGGTTCGGCATCGCGCCGATGCCGGACTTCTGGATCGGGCCCCGGTCAACCGGTGAGGGATTTCGTGAGTCGCACATAGCGTTCACCGCGCCAAGTCGAGCCGTCGTGCAGGCATTCTTCGACGCGGCCGTGGCGGTGGGCGCCGAGGTCCTGCACGAACCCCGGATCTGGCCGGAGTACCACCCGAACTACTTCGGCGCCTTTGTCCGTGATCCGGACGGTAACAACACCGAAGCCGTCTGCCACATCCCCGAATAGCGGATAGCCGATCAGCTCACGATCAGTCGCAGGCCGTAGTCCATGGTCTCTAGAGATCGGAGCTTCCCGTAGCGCTCGGTCCAGACGCCGCTCGCCAGATCCAGCTCCAGCCGGGCCAGGCCTCGACGAAGCACCGCCTGGTCCACCTGAAGTAGGGCGGAGCCGCCCATGCGCCGTTCCGGGTGCAAGTAGGCCTCGGGGCGGCGCCAGTAAGCGATGGTCATGCCATCGGGTGTGTCGTGCGCTACGGGGACAACGAGAATCGCGTGGCGTCAAGGCGGTCGGCGATCATCGCCACGGGCGGCGCCGCCCGGAAGATCTCACCGATCTCGGGGACGTAGTCCGTGAGCCAGTGGGTGCAATGGACGATCGGATCGAACGTAAGCCCTATTTGTCGTCGCGCCACCCGCCGCATCTCGTTCAGGCCGGGCTCGAGTTCAGTCCAGTGGCGGACGGTCAAGATGGCGAGCGCGGCATCGAAAGCGGTGGAACGGAAGGGCAGTGACTGGGCGACGGCCTGGACGACTGGGGTTGAACCGCAAGGGCGCTGCGCGATCATCACACCGGATGGCTCGACGGCGAGCACCCAACGGTCGGTTGGTTCGTAGGACCCGGTGCCCGCCCCGACACTGACAACGGAACGGACCCGGCCGAGCGCGCGCAGGATCATGGCTGCGATCGTCGGATCGGCCCGGCGATTCGGGGCGTAGCCCGCCCCGATCAAGTCGTAGATGGGACCCCGAGTGTTCATCACAGCCACCCTTTCACCAGCCCGCCGTCCCGTCCGCCAGAGCCATGAGAGCGCCGCCGTGCAATACCCCGCTGCTCGTGCGACGGAAGGCTTCCCACGCCAGGCGAGTCTTCACTTCCTCGGCCGACGAGGAGATCTCCTCCGCGGCGAGCAGCCCCATGAAAGGCATGGTGTCCGACATGAACTTCGTCAGGTCATCATCCACCGCGTCGATCCTCGCTCACGTCAGCCGGCGCGTGGCGGCTGCTGCGGCGGTTGAAACGGGCCGCTGGCCTGCGTCCAGGCGGCGGGCACGCCGCCCATCGCATGCTGCTTTTGCAGCACGTTATGGGCGCGCACCAGCCCGCCCATCGTCGTGGCCGTTCGGGTGGCCAGCCAGCCGGCCGTCCTAGTCGTGATATTCGCCTTGCAGTATTTGCACTGGCCCACATCATCGGGATTGGCCGGGGCGCCGCAATTGGGGCACACCGCGACCTTCCCGCTGGCATGGGTGGTGTACGTCGCCGGCCGCTGGAATGTCCAGTCCTCCGTCCACTGGCGGGACCCGACCTCGACCTCGAGCCGACGGTCGATGTCGGCGGTCATGACGACCGAGTATCTGATGATGACGGTGTCATAACGCTCGTCGCCGTCCGCCGCCAGGATGGCCGCCTGTGCCGTCGCCGACGCCATGTACCGTTCGAGCACCGGCACGATCTTGAGCAGGACCACGAATCCCGAGTAGGGCACATAGACCGTGTCGGACATGACCGAGCGCAGCACGGTCGGGTCAGCCGTCCGCCATGCCGCCGTGGCCATCCCGTAGATGGTTGACGCCCAGGCGATGAACTGCGAGGGCTCGAAGTTGGCGTCACGGGCTCGGATGGCGGCGATTCCGGCGTTCAGCGCGTCAGGGTCGGTGCCCGCCAGACTGGTCTCATCGGTGCCCGGGAGGAGACAGCCCGCCTGGTAGATGCCGGTCGCTGCAGGTTGACCTGCCGACGGGTCCGGCTTGGTCTTACCCCACCGCACGGCCGGCGTTCCCCCGGTCTCCGGCGGCGTTCACCCGAGGCGTCCTTCCGCTTTGAGCCGGGCCGCGATGTCGGGGGCGATCTCCGCCAGCGTCTCGGGCGGTATCTGGCGCAACATGAAGTCGGGAGCCATCTCGAGCTGGTCCGGGTTCGCCCTCATCGCCTCGATCATGGCCTGCGTCTGCTGTTCCATCATCGGGTTATGGCTGTGGACCGTCGTGGCCAGCCACCCGATGGTGCGCACGGGTATGGCCTGGTGACAGAATTGGCAGTTGCCGGCGACGTCGACCTTGGCCGCCGAACCGCACCCCGGGCATTGTTCTGCCAGCGCCATGGGATTGCCGCCGACCACCAATGATCGTTGGAAAGTCCAGTCCTCCGGCCAGGGCGGCATGTTGGCGCCCATCTCCGGCGGGACCTGGACGGTGAACCGCACGATGGCCGTGTCGTACAGCGGATCGGTGTGCATGCCGACCAGTGCACCCGAGGCGCTGAGCATGCCGAACATCTGAGTCATCCTGGCCATCGGTCCGCCCCCGACTTCCGCCATTGGCTCCCACAGGCGATCTGCCAGCACCGGCCGGGAGATGGTGGGGTCGGCGGTGGAAAAGCTTCGGCAGACGGCGGCGAAGACCTGATTGGCAAACTGGACGAACCCGTCGGGATCGAAGGCGGGGTCGCGCTGCTTGAGCGTGCCGATCCCGGCCGCGAGCGCATCGGCATCACCTGGTTCAACTGCGTTGGGCGCGGTGCCCGGAAGCGGGGCACCGCGGTTCGGGGCAACCACCTCGAACGAGCCGGCCGCGAACTGGCCCATCCGCTGGAACATTTGCATCATGCCGCCGTGCGGCGCCGGCCCTCTCGCCCCGGATGGCCCGGATGGGCCCGGCTGGTCTTCCTCCTGGGCCGCCTCAAGCACCTTGAGGGACTTCCACGCCTTCCAGAGCTTCATGCCAGTCACCCGCCTGCTGAGCGCCCGCCGTCGCCGAGACGCTAGCCCCGTTTGGCCGATCGAACCCGGCTACGACAACTCGACGACGAGACCCTCCCAGCCGCGCAGTCGAAGGGAACTGGTCACGGACTCACCGTCACGATGCCGGTCCGTGCCGATGCGCACGCGACCATCAATCCCGTCGAGCGTGGTCTCCGCGTCGGACAGATTGAGGGCCACCACGACGCGTTGGCCTCGACGCCACGCCCAGGCTCCGGTTGGGGCCGGCAGCGGCGCATACGAGCCCGTTCCCAGATCAGGACTTTGCTTACGGAGCGAAATCAGATCTCGGGCCAAGGCGAGCATCGATCCTGGGTCCGCCCGTTGGCTTTCCACGTTGCAGGCAGCCGGATCCCCGAGCGGAAGCCACGGTGTCACCCCCGGGTCCGTGAATCCCGCCCCAGGTCCGTCCCGCCACGGCATGGGGGTGCGCATCGGGTCGCGGCCCCCGTAGGCAGGCCAGAACCGAACGCCGAGCGGGTCCCGCAGGTCCTCGTGGGCGACCGGAATGTCAGGGAGACCGATCTCGTCGCCCTGGTAGAGAACGGGCGTGCCGCGCAGACAGAGCAGCATCAGCAGCGCCGTCCGAGCCTGGCGCGGGTCGCCCTTCACCCACCGGGTGGCGAACCTCGACATGTCGTGATTCGAACCGGTCCATGCCGGCCAGGCGTCAGGTGGCAGCAGTGACTCCATGTCGCTCACGATCTGTCGCATCGTGTCGGCCTCGAAGGAGGCACTGATGAACGGAAAGTTGAAGGCGAGATGCAACTCGTCGAGGCCGCTCCCGTAGAAGGGCACCAAACTCTCGACTTCGTCAACCGCCGTCTCACCCACCAGTATCCGGTTCGGATCGTACGACTCGGCTATCAGCCGCCACCGGCGGATCACGTCGTGAACCTCGGGCCGGTTGGCGTTGAACACGCTCCGCTGTCCGAAGGCCTGCACGATCCAGTCGTCGTCCGCGGTCGCCGGCGGATTGTCCCGGAGCTCGGCGTCCTTCACGATCACGTGGCAGACGTCGATCCGGAAACCGGCCACGCCTCGGTCAAACCAGAATCGGAGGATGTCGTCGAAGGTGGTCCGGACCTCTTCGTTCCACCAGTTGAGATCCGGTTGCTCGGCCAGATGATTGTGGAGGTAGTACTGGCCGGTCGTCGGGTCGAGCGTCCAGGCCGGGCCACCGAAGCTGCTGACCCAGTTGTTGGGGGGCGACCCATCGAGCTGGGGATCAGCCCAGACGTACCAATCGCGGAAGCGAGCCGTCTTGGCAGAGCGGGAATCCACAAACCACGGATGCTGGTTGCTCGTGTGATTTGGGACCAGGTCCAACAGGACACGGAGGCCACGTTCGTCGGCCTCGCGGATGAGGTCATCGAGATCGGCCATCGTGCCGAGCTCCGGGTCTACCGCGCAGTAGTCGGCCACGTCGTAGCCCCAGTCCACGTTGGGCGAGACCGTGATCGGGCTCAGCCAGATCCCGTCGACGCCAAGCCACTGGAGGTGATCCAGGCGGCCGATGATCCCCCGCAAATCGCCGATGCCGTCGGCGTTCGAATCGGCAAACGAGCGCGGATAGATCTGGTACAGGACGCCGGACTCCCACCACGGTTGGGTCAACTGAGGACGGCTCTCCACGGAGACATGTCGAGGAACGGGTACCGGGCCGCCACCCCGTCGAGGGTCGCCTTGGTCCAGTAATTATCACCTGGCTTTGGAAAGCCGAGCACCGTGAGCTGGCGCAGCGTGGCGTGCTTCATGAACCGATTCCATCCGGGGTCCTCGGCTTGGGCCGGCCAGGATTGGTAGCCGAGCCAATCGCGTCCGGCGACCTTGTAGGCGACGTGCAGCATGAACCGAGCGGAGCGGGCCTCGGTCAGGGCGGTGCCTCGGTGGTAGACGTCGGGCCGGTAGACCAGAACGGAGCCGGCCGGACCCGAGGCGGGCACTTCGGCCCCGTAGAGGTGGGCGTACTCCTCGAGATGCAGATAAGTGCGCTCGACAGGAATGCCGTCAGTGAGCGGTAGTGGCACCATCCGGGTAGCCGCCGTCTCCGGCGTCACGTCACTGAGATAGATGAACGTCTCCAGCTGCTCGTAGCCGGCATCGTGGCGAGGCACGACCAAGGTGTGATTGCCGTAGTCGGCGTGCAGGAGCTGCTCGTAGTCGGGAGCCGCGTCCGAATACTTGGCGCTGGCGATGCCCTGGTAGACGCGGACATCCTCCGTCTCCAACAGCTCCTCGGCCAGGTCGATCATGGCGTCGTGAACCACCAGCCGGTTGAGCGCCCCGCTCTCGAATGGAAACCTTGGTTTGGCCGCTTCCCAGCTCGAGAACGACGGGTTCTGATCTGCCTCGCGTTGGGTCGCGAACTCCTCCGCGGTCGGGAACAGCCGCCCCAGCGCCTCTTGGGCCTTGGCCAGATCGTCTGGTGGTATCACGTCCTCGACCACACACCAGCCCTCGGTGTCCCAAAGCTGCTTGTGTTTGGAGACCACGGGCGTGGCGCGCATCAGAGCGATGGTTGTAGCCCACCTGCTTCTGACCCCGCAAGATTCGCGGCCGAGGGTCAGGACTTGCGTAGCAGCTGGGCAAGCGTCGGACCACTCCCCGAACTCACGGGCGCTGCACAACGAACAAGCCCGGGGACCCGCTGTCTGATCCGACGGCAGTACAGCGCGTCACCCGCACACAGGAAATTCCGCGCAGCATGTTCTGGCCTCCGTTCTCCGGGTGCGCGACGGGGTTAGGTGTCGGCAGGATGGACCAGTTGGTGCCGTCCCAGACTTCCGCCAAGGTGAGAAAGTTAGGGTCGCTGTAGCTCCCTACGGCCGTGCACGCGGTGGGAGATATGCAGGACACCGCCTGCAAGAGTGCCCCGATGGTGCCGGCGGAACCGGTCGGGTTGGGGGTGGGCTGCAGTGTCCAAGCC
>CAXMLU010000552.1:0-4201 GCA_964194255.1 uncultured bacterium | reverse complement strand
TCCAGGTCGCGCATCTCGCCGACCAGGATGACGTCGGGGTCCTGGCGCAGTACGTGCTTGAGAGCCTTGGAGAACGACTGGGTGTCCTCGCCTACCTCGCGCTGGTTGATGATCGCCGTCTTGTGGGCGTGGAGGAACTCGATGGGATCCTCAACCGTCATGATGTGTACGCGCCGCTCGATGTTGATCAGATCGACCAGCGAGGCGAGCGACGTCGACTTGCCCGAACCGGTTGGACCGGTGACCAGTACCAGGCCTCTCGGCACCTTGCTGAAATCGGCGACCGCCGCCGGCAGCCCGAGCTGCGCGAAGGGCACCACCTCGAAGGGGATGACCCGCATGACCGCGCCCATTGAGTCGCGCTGGAAGAAGACGTTGACACGGAATCGACCGACGCCGGGAATCGAGTGGGACGTGTCGAGCTCGAGTTCCGCCTCGAATTTCTCTCGCTGTTTCTGGGCGAGGATCCCGTAGACCATCCGGCGGATCTCCGAGCCGTTCATGATCGGGAACTCGTCGAGGGCGACGATGGAGCCGTGCACGCGCACCGACGGCGGAATGCCGGTGGTCAAATGCAGGTCTGAGCCGCCCAGCTGGACGACCCGCTCGAGCAACTCGTTGACGTGAAGCTCACTCGATATGCCGTCGTCGGACATGCCATGGTGGTCAGCGAGGCTGTCCTCCAGGTCGATCACGATGTCGCCGGCGTGGCCCGCCCCCTCGCCGCCGCCTCCCGCGGATCCGGCCTTGCGGTACATCGACGCCACCATGCGCTTGAGATCCGAGCGGACGCCGAGTACCGGCAGGATGCTCCACCCGGTGGCGGTGCCGATGGCCGCGACGGCATCGGCGTTGGTCGGGTCCTCCATGGCCACCGTGAGGTGGCCACCGTCCATGGCAACGGCCACGGCCAGATACTTCTGGGCCAGCTCAGCCGGAACGACCCGGTCGACCTGGGGGTTGATGGGATTGTCCTCAAAGTCGTAGAAGGGGATGCCCATCTGATGGGCCACGCCCGCCACCATGTCCCGCTCGCCCACCAGTCCTTCGGCGGTCAGGAGCTTGGCCAGGGGCACGCCCTCGGATTCCTCGCGTCGAAGCGCGTCTTCCAAGATGTCGCGTGACAGAACCTTGCGCTCGACGAGGAACTCCCCGAGCCGCCGAGAGGGGGACTGCATGCGCTGAATATCGGCGTCCCCGGCCCGTCGCTGTAGGAGCCGTGGGTCAGGCCACCACCCGGAGGATCTCTTCAATGGCCGTGAGGCCATACTTGACCTGCGCCAGGCCGGCCTGGCGGAGGTTGATCATCCCCTGGGCCACGGCCACCTTCCTGATGTCCTCAGAGTGGCCTCGCTCGGCGATCATGCGCTCGATCTCCTCGCTGACCACAAGGACCTCGTGGATGGCGAACCGGCCGTGAAAGCCGGTCTTGCCGCAGGAGCCGCAGCCGACCGGACGGTAGAGCGTCGGGTTCTCGATGTCGTAGCCCTCGGGAGCATCTTCGCCCATGGCTTCCAGGTCCCACCCCAGCCCAAGGAGCTCACCGGGGGTGGGTTGATAGGGCTCTTTGCATTTTTCGCAGAGTCGCCGGGCCAGGCGCTGGGCGACGATGCAGTCGAGGGCGCTGCCGACGAGGAACGGTTCGACCCCCATCTCCACCAGCCGGCTGGGGGTGGTGGAGGCGTCGTTGGTGTGCAGGGTGGAGAGCACGAGGTGGCCAGTGAGGGCCGCTTCGATGGCGATGGTCGCCGTCTCCCGGTCGCGGATCTCGCCGACCAGGACGATGTCCGGGTCGGACCGCAGGATGGACCGGAGGGCGGCGGCGAACGTGAGGCCGGCCTTGGCGTTGACCTGGACCTGGTTGATGTTGGGGAGGCGGTATTCGACGGGGTCCTCGACCGTGATGATGTTCTTGGATTCGTCGTTGAGGATGTTGAGGGTGGCGTACAGGGTGGTCGACTTGCCCGAACCGGTCGGTCCGGTCACGAGAATGGTGCCGTACGGCTTCTTGTAGGACACCTCGTACCGGGCCATGGATTGCGGCAAGAAGCCCAGATCGGCCAGGTTGAGGATGGCGGTCGACTTGTCGAGGATTCGCATGACGACTTTTTCGCCGTGCACGGTCGGCAGCGTCGCCACCCGCAGGTCCACGTTCTTGCCGCCGATGGTGGCCGAGACCCGCCCGTCCTGGGGGATCCGCCGCTCCGCGATGTTGATGTCGGCCATGATCTTCAGCCGGCTGATGATCCCGGACTGGATGTTCTTGGGTGACCGCATGACCTCGTGGAGGACGCCGTCGATGCGGTAGCGAACGCGCACGTCTCGCTCGGTGGGTTCGATGTGGATGTCGGAGGCCCGGTCGGTGACCGCCTGGGTGATCAGCACGTTGACCAGTTTGACGATCGGGGCGTCCTCGACGACCTCCCGGATATTGGCAAGGTCGTCCTCCGGTTCGAACTCACTGGCCGCCTGGGCGGTGATGTTCTCAGCGTCGGAGTCGAGACGGTGGTGCTTGTCGATGGCGTCCTGCACCGACTGGGAGGTGGTGACGACGGTCTTGACGTCCGCCCCGGTCAGGGTCCGAATGTCGTCGATCGCAAACACGTTCGACGGGTCGGACATGGCCACGATCAGCTTGCCGTCCTCCCATCCGATGGGGAGGGCCTGGTAACGGCGAGCCATCGAATCGCTGACCAGCGCGGTGGCGCTCGGATCGATCGGGTACTCGCTGAGGTCGACGTAGTCGAGGCCGAGCTGACGGGCCAGGGTGGCCACCAGGTCTGACTCCGTGACCGATCCGTTCTCGATGAGGATGCGCCCGAGAGAGCGGCCGCCACGGGCCTGAGCGGCGAGCGCGACATCGAGGGCCTCCTGAGTGAGGAGGCCGCCCTGAAGCAAAAGCGCGCCGAGTTGATTGCCGTCCGACATGGCAGTTCTTCATCGGCTGGTCACACCATTGGCATGAGCCGGACAAGCCAGGGGAAAGGGCCGTATTGCCCGAATCGGCGCGGGTCTTGAGCGCGGACCGGCGCCGGCGGGGCTGGGCGCTACGAGCGGACGGAGGACAGGAACTTGAGCAACAGGCCTCGGTTGATCGGCTCGTCGCCGTCCTGGCCGTGGATCAGCTCGTCTTCGCCGTGATCGGCCTGGCCGAGCGAATCGTTCGCCCGCCCGGCGCCCCCGTCGTGGCCCTGGACTCGGGCCTGCTCGGTGGTCGCGGCTTCCGCCTCGGCTTCGGTGGTTTCGGAGTCGGTGGTGGTGTGACGGGCGGCGGCCAAGATGGTGGCCACGGCGCCCCGCTCGCCATCGTCCTCGCCACCTTCGGCGCTGGCTGACGCCTGATGGCGCCGGAACCGGCTGGGGATCTCCACCAGCGAGTCGAGGTCGTTCTCACCCTCCCGAGGAACCGGAGCGGCCAGCCCATTCTGTCGCTGTGCGTCGTAAGGACCGCCGCTAGGGGGAGGCTCGTCGGGGCTGGAACCGCCGAACCCGGTGCTCGGGGGCGGCGGGTACTCCTCGACGACCGGAGGGGCGGGCGGGGCCGGCGCTTCGGGCACCGTGGTGGTGGCCACCGAAACGAGGCCGCCTTCTACCAGTTCCTTCAGGGCCCGGCACGTATCGAACTCACAGCTTCCGAGCCGCTCCATCAGGTCGCTGACGGGCCGGCCTTCGCCCGCCGCCACCAACATGCGCCACTGGTCGGCTCGGACGGTGACCTCGCCGTTCGGTGCCTCGGCGGCGAGGGTCACCAGAGCGTCCAGGGTGGGAACGACGGCTTCGATCAGGCGCCACTCGACCAGGCGCGACTGGGCTTCGGCCAGGACGGGCTCGATGGTGACGGGCGGGTTGGGCGAGGGGGCGGGGCGGTCGGATTCGAACGAGAAGGTGCCGTCCGTGAGCCGGAGCAACTCGAACACGGCATCCACAATCGTCGTGGACCGGCCGACGTCGGAACCGATGACCTTACCGTGGTCCACCCACACCTTGCCGTCCAGGCGGCCGCCAACCACGCGCAGCTCGCCGCTCTTCTGAGTTGAGGACAACAAGGAAAGGACGTCGGGTAGAGCGAACGTCTCAAGCGATCCGTGTAAGGACACGGTTACCTCCACGGGCGGCTGATTGCACTTATTGTCGGCAAGACCGGCGACGAACTTCAGCGGCGAATCGCGGCCTTTAGGAGCCTGTCTCTTATACACATCTC
>CAXMLU010000551.1:0-6484 GCA_964194255.1 uncultured bacterium | reverse complement strand
TCGGCGGGTGCGGGCGCTGGAGCGGCTTGGGCAGGCCGTTGTGCTCGGCGATCTGATAGTGGGTGCCCTGATGGGAAAAGGGTCCGTCTGCGAACAGGCCCTTCAACACGAGGATCGCTTCCTCGAAGCGGTCCACCCTTACGGCCGGCGGGTCATACGCGATGCCCGACTGCTCGTAATCCGTACGCATCCACCCCGCGCCGATCCCGAGCTCGAGGCGGCCATCCGACAGCAGATCCAGGGTGGCCGCCTCTTTGGCCAGCACGAGCGGATGTTTATAGTCATTGTCGAAGACCAGCGTGCCGATGCGCAGCGTGGACGTGGCGTCGGCGACGGCCATCAATGCGGGCACGGGCGCCAGTTGATCGCCGAAATGATCGGGCATGGTCAGGCTGGAATAGCCGACGCCCTCCACCTTGCGGGCGGCTTCCGCCCACTCCTTGCGGGAGCTGGCGGTGGCTAGTTGAGCGGCGAAACGAAAACGACGATCCTCGGCCATGGGCGAATCATGACGCGCGTGTCAGGTTTGTGCACGCGGCGAGGCGAGTCCGTGCTCGGCCAAGGGCCCGGCGGTCAACTTTCGCTCGGCGAACAGGTCGGCCAGTCGGGGGAGAGCACCGAGCGCTGATCGCCACGATCCCGGGGCCGATGTGCAATCGGAGTCGTGGAGCAGCACCGTGCCGCCAGGCGTCAGACCGCGGCGCACATCGGCGAGGACGGTCTCAGGGGTGGCCTCGGAGCGCCAGTCCCGACCCCACGCCGTCCACAGCACGGTCTGCAGGCCCAACTCCCTGGCGCCCCGGAGGGACGAGGCCGAGACGATGCCGTACGGAGGGCGAAACCATCTGGGCTCCACGCCGGACGCGGCCGCGATCTGGTCGCGGGCTCGTCGGATGTCATCTCTGGCCGCCTGGGGGGTGCGACCGAGCATGCTGTCGTGCACGTCACCGTGGACGGCCACCTCGTGGCCGGCGGCCACCAGTTCGGCGGCCAGCGCCGGCGACTGCCGGGTCATCGAACCGAGCAGAAAGAACGTGGCTCGCCAGCCCAACCCGTCCAGGGCGTCCATGAAGGCGGGCGTCGACTTCGGATCGGGGCCGTCATCGAAGGTCAGGGACACGTGCCCCGGGCGGCCGACGCCGGCCAGGGCCGGAAGGAAGTGCATGCGCAGAAAGCGCCAGCTGGTAACGGCCGGGCCGGCGTGGACGATCCCGACGACCGCGGCGGACCCGGCGGCCAACCCGGCGACGGTCGCCGCGCCGGTTGCTGCCGGCACTACCTGACGCTGGCCAGCGTGGCCGTAGACAGATGCTCGGCGCCAAGCTCGCCAGACACCGCGTTCAGCGTGGCCAGTAGTCGCTGGACGGAAGACCCGGTTCCGTCCACCAGGTAGATGTGGCGAGCCTGCAGCTCGGCCAAGTCGTAGTCGTTCGCGGAGATCACCCGGTTGGGAACCACGGCCCGACTGTGGGCGGCCCGGCAGGCGAGGAGATCGAAACCGTTGATCCGCCGCACCGGCACGAACAGCCGGGCCGGTTGACCACTGATCGCGCCGATGAGACGGGAGGACTGCAGGACGTCGGCCCGGGCTCGGCGCCACGGCATGGTCGTGTGCTTGGGATTGCTGCGGATTCCGGTTCCGCCGTTGGCCACCTCGATCTTCGCTGCCGCCAGCTGGCGGAGAGCAGTGGGGTCAAGTCGGGCCGTGCGCTCGTCGACCACAGCGGTGGCGTGGAGGACGCCGAGCTCGTTGATGACGGCGGGATCGTTGAGCTGGGTGGCGTCGACGCGAACCGCGAGGTAAGCGACGTTAGCCAGGTGGCCGGCCGGATGGGCGACCCCGACGCCGTTGGCGGCGGCCACCCCGACTCCGAAGGTCACCGACGCCCACGCCACGGGCAGGATGGCCAGTGCCGCCGCCGTGCGGGTCATGCGCCGCGAAGGCACTCGCTGGCGGCGGTGCTCGGTCGCGTCGGCGAGCTTGAGGATTTCCTCCACGGTGTTCGGCACGCTGGCCGCATCGGCCATCGCCAGGACCTCATTCGACGCGTCGGACACGAACATGGCCCGGCCGGCGTTGATCATGGCCTGGCGGGCTAAACCGTCCGTTGTCACCTCGTCGAGGACGGCGAGGAGCTCAGACGGGTTCGCGGCGACCCGGCTCACCCCGACCGATTGCATGGAGAGGGTGTTCTCCCGGCCGTGCCCGGCGATGGCGCGGAAGCTCACGACCGGCAGCCCGGAGGCCAGCGCCTCCATCGATGTGAGGCCGCCGGCGTTCTCGATGAGTGCATCGGAGGCGGCCATGAGGGCCGGCATCTGATCGGTCCAGCCGAGCACTCGGCCGAACCCGGTGGCGACGAGTCGCCGCCGCAGGCGATCGTCGTGGCCGCACACGGCGATAGGTACGTACCGCCCGCTCTTGGCGATGTGCTTGAACGTCTCGGCCACGGCACCAACGCCCCACGACCCGGCCACGATGAGCACGGCTCGATCATCAGGTCCCAAACCGATCCTGTCGCGGGCGGCCTCGCGGTCCTGAGGCCGGAAGAACGCCGGTGAGACCATCGGGCCGGTGGCGATGGCCGGCTGTCCGGTGCGCCGGGCGGCCTCCGCGGCGGGCTTCGGATGGGTGGCCAGGTTGAGGTCCACGGCCGGATGCACCCAGAGCGGGTGCACACCGAAGTCGGTGATGAAATTCACCACGGGGAGATCCAACTTGCCTTGGCCGCGCAGCTGGCCGAGTCCAACCGTCGCCAGTGGATACGTGGAGACCACGATGTCGGCGTCGAAGTCGCGAGCCCAGCGCTGCATCCGGCGCCCGGTCAGCCACGCCACGAACCTGGCGACGGGCGGGCAGAGGAAGGGCAGGAGATACCACAGCCGGTAGGTCAGCTCGTAACTCCAGGCCAGATGACGGATTTGAAACTCGTAGCCCCACTTCAGGCCCGAGCCGATCTTCAGCGGCGCCGACTCGAGAAAATCGCGCACCTCGACGTCATGACCGGCCGCCTCCAGGCGTCGGGCCAACTCTCGGGCTGCACCGTCATGACCAGCGCCCATGCTGGCCGAGACAACAAGGACTCTGTGACGCACAACATCCAAGGTTAGTGCACGGGCAGCACAATCTCCGTGAACGATGCCGAAGAACTTCGCAGCCCACCCGGCCCGGGAAGTAGCCTCGCCCCCGAATGGCCGTCCTCTTTGCCCTGTTGGGCGCGGTGTTTTACGCCCTGGCGTCGGTCCTCCAGCAGCGGGAGGCCTCGGCTGCCCCGTCAGAGCAGTCGCTGCGCCTCGGGCTGATCTGGGGCCTGCTCCGCCGCCCGATCTGGCTGGCAGGAGTGGTCGCTGACCTCGCCGGATTCGGCTTTGAGGCCCTTGCCCTCTACAACGGCCCCTTGAGCCTGGTGCAGCCCCTGCTGACCGTGGGGCTCGTCTTCGCGCTCGGGATGGGAGCCCTCGTGAACGGGCGGGCGCTCACCCGGCGAGATTGGACGGGTGCCCTCGCCGTCACGGGCGGGCTGATCCTGTTCCTCACCCAGACGACCGTCGCCGGCGGTCGCCAGTTCGCATCGGATGGGTCGTGGCTGGTGGCCGGCCTGGCCACCGCCAGCCTGGGGGCATTGTGCCTGATCGCCTCCCGGCGCTGGGCGAGCGGTTCGTGGAAGAGCGTCCTTTTGGCGACGGCCACGGGGCTGGTGTTCGCGCTCAGCGCGGCGCTGACCAAGACCGCCACCTTCCTCCTCGCCCAGGGGGTGAAAGAGCTGTTGACGTCGTGGGAGTTCTACGCGCTTGTGGCGGTCGGCCTGACCAGCATGGTGCTGGCCCAGAGCGCATTCCAGTCCGGGACCCTGAGCGACACGCTCCCCGCGCTCACGATCGTACCGCCCGCGGCCAGCCTGGTGCTCGGCGAGGTCCTTTTCGTCGAGCACCTGAAGGTGTCGGGCGTCGGCATCCCGCTGGCCATCATCGGCGTGGTATTCGCCCTCGGCGGCCTGCTCGTGCTGAGCACGTCGCCGCTCGCCGCCGCCGCGTACGGTTCCCGACCCGAAGGGCAGGACAAGGTGACGGCATGACCGCCGGCTTTCACGGGTTCAGTAAGGACGGCCTGGCGTTCCTCAGTGGCCTTGAGCAGGACAACTCCCGTGCCTATTTCGCCGCCCACCGCGAGACCTATGAAGAAGGTCTGAAGGCACCGATGGAATCGCTCCTCGCCGAGTTGGCCGCCGAGTTCGGCACGGGCCGGGTCTACCGCCTCAACCGTGATGTCCGGTTCTCGGCCGACAAGTCGCCCTACAAGAGTCACGTCGCGGCCAGCGTCGGCTACGAGTCCGGCACCGGCTCTGGCTACTACGTCGATGTTTCTCCTGACGGGCTCTTCTTGGGCGCGGGCACCTATCAGCTCAGCCCCGATCAGCTCGAGCGGTTCCGCGCCGCCGTGGCCGCTGAGCGGAGTGGCACCGCCCTCGAGGCGATCGTGGCCAGCCTGGAGAAGGGCGGCTATGAGATCAGCGCCGAAGCGCTGAAGTCGGCGCCCCGCGGCTACCCCGCCGACCATCCCCGTATCGGCCTGCTCCGCCGCAAGAGCATGACCGCGGGTCGCTCGCATGCGGCGGCCCGATGGCTCCACACCGCGGCGGCCAAAGACCGGGTGATTGCCGCCTGGCGAGCGGCCGGACCGCTCAACGCCTGGTTGGCGGCCCACGTGGGCAGGGCCGCCGGCCAGCCGCGGCGGTAGCGTGGGCCAGACCCACCGAGGGTACGACCCTGACCAGGAGGCGCACGAGACATGAGGGTCCCGCTCACCATCGCCGACTTCATCGATCGGGCCGCCCTCGTGTTCCCCGACCGCACCGCGGTGGTGGATGAGCCGGGTACCCCGGCGTCGCTCGGAACGCTCACGTACGGCCAGGTCGAGGCCCGGGCGCGGGGCATGGCCGTCGCCCTGGAGAACATGGGCGTAGCCCAGGGCGAGCGAGTCGCCCTCGTGTCGCCGAACGCCGCCCGTCTCCTCGTCTCCTTCTATGGAGTCAGCGCCTACGGCCGCGTCGTTGTCCCCGTCAACTTCCGCCTCAACGCCGCCGAGGTGGCGTATATCGTCGAGCACTCCGGGGCGACCGTGCTCCTGGTGGACCCCGAACAGGACGCCGCCCTCGCGGGCGTGACCGCGAAGCATCGCATCGTCATGGACGGCGTCGCGGATGCGGAGATCTTCGCGGAGGCGCCAGACGGTGTTCGACCGGCGCACTGGTCCCCGGATGAGGAGGCCATCGCTTCCATCAACTACACGTCAGGCACCACGGCCCGACCCAAAGGGGTCGCGCTGACGCATCGGACTCTGTGGCTCAACGCCGCCATGTTCGGCTGGCACGTGGCGGTGACCGATCGCGACGTGTATCTGCACACCCTCCCGATGTTCCACTGCAACGGCTGGGGAATGCCGTATGCGGTGACGGCGATGGGTGTCCCGCAGATCGCGTTGCGCAAGGTGGATGGCGAGGAGATCCTGCGCCGGATCGAGGCGCACGGTGTGACGTTGTTGTGTGGCGCACCGGCGGTCGTTGCCGCCATTCTCGACGCCGCGGGCGCCCGCCGGGCCGACGGCCGGGACGTGCCGGGACGCGGCCACGTGCGCATGGTGGTGGCCGGTGCCCCGCCGCCCTCCAAGACGATCGAACGCGTCAACGCTGAACTGGGCTGGGAATTCATTCAGATCTATGGGCTGACGGAGACGGCTCCGCTGCTGACCATCAACCGCGCGCCGGCGGAATGGGATTCGTTGCCGGGCTCGGAGCGGGCGGTGCGCCAATCGCGCGCCGGTGTGCCGGCTTTCGGTGTGCGGATGGACGTCGATGCGGAAGGGGAGGTCTTAGCCCGCTCCAACCACGTTTTCGACGGTTACTGGGAGCAGCCCGAAGAAACCTCGAAGGCCATCGTGGACGGCTGGTTCCACACCGGCGACGGTGGCTACCTGGATGGCCCCTATGTCGTTATCGCCGACCGCAAGAAGGACGTCATCATCACGGGCGGCGAGAACGTCTCGTCCATCGAGGTCGAGGACGTGCTGTATCAGCATCCGGCTGTGGCTGAGGCCGCGGTGATCGGTGTCCCCGACGAGAAATGGGGCGAGACCATCAAAGCGCTCGTCGTGCTTCGACCCGACGCGCAGGTAACCGAGGACGACCTGATCGCCCACTGCCGACTGCGCATGGCCCATTTCAAGTCCCCGAAGAGTGTCGAGTTCCGCGATGCGCTGACCCGCACCGCAACCGGCAAGCTGCAAAAGTTCAAGCTCCGCGAACCCTATTGGGCCGACCGCCAACGCCAGGTCAACTGACGGGTGCAGATCGGCTTCGGGCGCCAGCTGTGTGGGACGCTTCCGGAGTCGTCGGTCCGGGAGTGGTTGGTCACTGACGGCCTTGGGGGTTACGCCATGGGCACGGTGGCCGGGCTGCGGACCCGCCGCTACCACGGTCTCCTGATC
>CAXMLU010000550.1:0-1598 GCA_964194255.1 uncultured bacterium | reverse complement strand
GGATCCATACGACTGCTTGCCCCGTTCAGTGATCTCATGCCGCTCCTAAGCCACTCCTAAGCCGGGACAAGGCGCAAGATGAAAAGAGGCCGCGGGAAAACGTTCCGCAGGGTGCCCGCCGAGCCCGCTGTTCATCACGAGACGCCTTGGTCTGACAGCAACGTCGTCGGTCACGCCTCAGCTCCCGCGAGCCGGGCATCGGGTGCTGATGGACCGCCCGGGTAATGACCGGGGAGAAAAGACCGAGGAGCTCGGGTGCAGGGGGTCGACGAAACGTAAAACAACGACCTAACGCTCGTAAGGTCAGCTTCGGTGGCGCTCTGCCGACGACGACACGCGGCATCGGGTCGCCGGCCTGTCGCCATTGGCGGTCGCGCCGGACTCCCACGAGCGAAGCATCGGGTCGGCGCTGGTTGGAGACGTCAGTGCACGGGCCGATGACCGCGGCGAGCCATCCGTCGTCCTGGAGGGAAGCCCGGCACTCTCGGAGTCTGACGAATCGCGGTCCAGTTATCCGCATCGCTGCCTCGAACGGGTCACCTCGGATGGGCGATCTCGCTCCCCATGCCGGCCATCGGGGCGAGGGGCTGCGTCGGGATTCGGGGACGTTGTTCTGGGATGGCGCGTGGATCGTTGCGCGACGCGCGGGCAGCGCTCGCTCTCGGTCGCATGCCAGCGTTCGCGAGTTGCTCCGACCGGCACATGGGGGGGGCGCGAGATGCCTACACTCGCAGCAGTGGGCGTTTCGACGGTGGCGGGCGGCGGTGGACTGACCCTGTCCTACGCCGAGCAGGGGCGGGGGTCTGATCCGGCCCTTGTCCTGCTCCCGGGGCCGACGGACTCATGGCACTCATACCAACCCGTGCTCGACCGTCTGCCTCCCGACATCGCCACCATCGCGCTGTCGCAACGAGGCCACGGCGACTCCGACAAGCCGCCAACTGGCTACCGGGTGGAGGACTTCGCAGCTGATGTCGTGCCCTTCCTGGACGAGGTCGGCATCGAACGAGCGGTACTCGCCGGGCACTCGGGCTCCTGCCTCGTCGCACGGCGCGTCGCACTCGATGATCCCAACCGCGTCGCCGGTCTTATCCTCGAAGCGTCGCCCACGACGCTGCGAGGACACGCCCGTCTGGAGGAATTCGTCACAACAGTCGTGGCATCGCTCCGGGACCCGATCGGTGTTGACTTCGCCCGTTCCTTCCTCAGCGACACGTCGTCGAATCAGGTCCCGGCCGCGCTGATCGACCAGTTGGTGGGTGAGCTTGTGAAGGTGCCGGCGCGCGTGTGGCGGGAGATGTTCGCCGCACTGCTGCACTACGACGACCTTGCCGAGGTCGATCGCATCAGTGCACCGACCCTGCTGATTTGGGGCGAGGCGGATGAGCTGGTGACTCGGAACATGCAGCATGAGCTTGAGTGCCGCATCACCACCGCTGAGTTGCGCGTGTATCCGGGTGCCGGGCACACGCCCCGGTGGGAGGATCCGGGCCGTTTCGCCGCCGACATCGCGGCGTTCGTTCGTGCCCAGCGAGGGTTGGCTGGCCGCCCCTGATCGCCGGCTACCAGGCGCGGGCCATCGACGGCGACATCGGCTC
>CAXMLU010000549.1:0-1724 GCA_964194255.1 uncultured bacterium | reverse complement strand
CCCGCCGATGTCATCGAGCCGGTTGGCCACGATGTCGTCGATGTCCTCCCACGCCGCGTTAAGGAAGCTGAACTCGTCCATGACCCCGTAGGGTCCACCCTCCCGCGACGCGCCGTTATCGGAGAGCACGAGGAGGAGCGTGTTGTCGAGCAAGTCGCGGTGCTGGAGGAACTCGACGAACCGGCCGATCTGTGCGTCCGTGTGCTCGAGCATCGCCGCGAAGGCCTCTTGCAGGCGAGCCGCTAACCTCTGTTGGTTTTCGGTGAGGTCGTTCCACGCCGGCACGCCCGGATTCGGCGGCGCCAGCGTGGTGCCGGCGGCCACGATGCCGAGGTCGAGCTGCCGGGCGAACCATCGTTGCCGCGCCGCGTCGTAGCCGTCGTCGAACCTGCCCCGCCAGCGGCGGCGGTAGTCGAGCGGCGCCTGGTGCGGCGCGTGGGTGGCGCGCCGAACGCCAGATAGAGGAAGAACGGTCGGTCGGGGCGGATCGAGTGCAGGTCGCCGATCCATCCGGTGACTTTGTCGACGATGTCCTCGGAGACGTGGTAAGCGTCTTCTGGCCCTACTGGCGGATCGAAGGGGCCATTGTCGCTGGTGAGCTCGGGATGGAACTGGTCGGTCTCGGCCTGCAGGAAACCGTAGAACCGGTCGAACCTCTTCTGTAGCGGCCAGTTGGTGTGAGGACCGGCCGTCGAGCACTCCTGCATTGGGGCCATGTGCCACTTACCGGCCGCGTAGGTGGCGTAGCCGTGCGCCCGCAGCAACTCGGCAACGGTCGCGGCGCGCGGGCTGATGCCGCCCCGCATGTGCGGAAAGCCGGTGTCCCAGTTCGACACCCCCCGCATCCCTACGACGTGGGTTGCGGCCGGTCAGGAGCGAGGCGCGGGATGGCAAACAAAGGGCGGTGGTGTGGAAACTCGTCTAGCGCAGCCCGTTGGCGGCAAGGGCGTCGATCGACGGTGTGGCCAGCTCCGAGCCGTAGCAGCCGAAGTGGGCGAATCCGGTGTCATCGAGAACGATCATCACGACGGTGGGGCCACCCAGGCCGGCCGGCGGATCCGGCCACCAAGGTGTCGAGTCGCGGTAGGTGCGACCGATGCGCCCACCGAAGTCCGGCTCGTTCGGCGTCGTCATACCCATCCCCCCGCGTACGGCACGAACTGGCCGGTCGTGAAGCGGCTCGTTCCGTCGACAAAGACCGCCGAGAACTGGGCCAGTTCCTCCATCGTGCCCAGGCGGCCCATGGGCACCATCCCTTCGACCCGGGCGCGACCCTCGGGATCCTCCGCCCGGTTTGCCTTCAGGAACTCCGGGAAGTCCATGAAGTTCGTTCCCACGGCATTGACCTGGACGTTCTTATCGACCACCTCGGCGGCCACGTTGCGCACCAGCATGTTGGCGGCGGCCCGGGCGGACGAGTAGAGCGGCGCACCCGGGGTCGGCCGGGCGCCCGCCGCGCTGGTGAAGATCAGCACTTGGCCGTCGCGCTGCTCAACCATCACCGGGACGATCGTGCGCAGGAAGTGATAAGGCGCCTCGACACAACCGACGAGGGCGGCGCGCAGATCGTCGATCGTCGAGCGCAGGAACCGGCCGACCACGATCCGGCCGGTGAACGCGACGGCAGCGTCGATCCGGCCGAAGCGATCCAGCCCAGCCCGCACGAGTCGTTCGGAGGACTCCGGCTTCGCCAGGTCACGGACTCCCTCGACCACCTCGACCGC
>CAXMLU010000548.1:0-3387 GCA_964194255.1 uncultured bacterium | reverse complement strand
CGCGTGCTCCAGCTCGTCGAAGGCAATATCCTCCGCATCAAGCAGAGCCCGGTATTTGGACAGGAAATGCTCGTCGATCACGGCAGACAATGTCACGCTCGCGCTCTCCCTTTGTCCTGTAGGGCAATCTCAAGAGCGTAGCGTCTGGGCCCGTGTATCGCCCCCGGGCCCCTCACGGCCCGCCGCTCCGCTCAGAGCCGCCGCCGCCGCCGGACCCGGCCCATCTGGCCGGATTGCTGGCCGAGCCGGCCCGGCTGCGAGTGGTGGCCGCCTTGGCGCTCGGAGCGACGACGCCCGCCGAGATCGAAGCGCGGGCCGATCTGGACGTTCGCCAGGTGCGGGCCGCGCTGGACCGCCTCATCCGGGGCGGTCTGGTCTCCGTCGGTCCCGACGGTGGGCTGCGGCTGGCCGAGGAACGCTTCACCGAGGCGGCCCGGGCGTCGGCACAGGCGGCGTCGGCCAGGAAGACGACGCTCGAGGATCTCGGGGCCACGGACGCCCAGGCGCGGGTCCTGCGCAGCTTCTTTGACGATGGGCACCTGGTCTCGATCCCCGTCCAGCGGACCAAGCGTATGGTCCTGCTGGACTTTCTCAGCGGGCGCTTCGCCCCCGGCAAGGTCTACCCGGAGCGGGAAGTGAGCTTCGAGCTGGGCCGGTTCCACACCGACGTCGCCTCACTGAGGCGTCACCTCGTCGATGAAGGCTTCCTCGAGCGTCGGGACGGCTTCTACTGGCGGACCGGCGGGACCTTCGAGGTGGACTGAGCGTGGCCGGCGGCGAAGCGCCTGGGCTCCTCTCGCGCACGCGGGACGACGTGGTGGCATTCCGACCGGGGGATGACGAGGAGAAGGGCTGGCGCACTGCGTTCCTTTACCAGTTGGACCGGCTGGCCCGACCGTTCGACCGCGATGCCGATCTGACCCACGTGACTGCCTCCGCCATCGTGATCAGTCCCGACCGAGTTCTGCTGCACCTCCACCGTGTTCTCGGGATCTGGATGCAACCGGGCGGTCATCTCGACGAGGGGGAGAGTCCGTGGGACGCGGCGGTGCGCGAGGTGGCTGAGGAAACCGGGATCGTGGCCGTGCATCCGAATGGTGAAGCCCGCCTGGTCCACCTGCACGTGGGCCCAGGAGGGCGGGGGCATACGCACCTCGACCTGCGTTACTTGCTGCGGGCGGCAGAGATCCGGCCGACACCGCCGCCCGGGGAGAGCCAGGACGTGGCGTGGTTGGACTGGGATGACGCGCTGGCGATGGCCGACCCCGCCCTCGTCGGGGCCCTGCGCGCCGCCCGGGCCGTGTAGCCGGGCCCGCCGTCCAACGGCCGGCTCACGCCCAGGCGGCCGCGGCAGAGGCGAGGGCGGACACCAGGGCCTCGGCCGGGGGAACGAGGCCGGGTCCGGCCCAGCCCTGCCATTGCGGGGTGAGGCCGCGGACCCGCGGCGGGAGCTCGATCTGGACGCCGCCGTCGGGCGGCAGGTTGACCGGGTTGTCGGGGTGCAGCCCGCGCAGCTCGAACGGCACGCGGTCGAGCTCGGCGATGACCTCATATTCGGGTAGGGCCGGGGCGAGATGGCGGTGAAGGTGATCGGCCAGGGCGCGGTTGGTGCCGCCCAGCAGCAGCTGGGTCCAGCGGCCGGCCCGCCCGTAGCCATGCAGGGCCACGGCGATATCGACGTGGTCGACGAACGCGGCCAGCCCGGGTGAGGAGTCGGGGCTGAACAGCCGGGAGGGGATGTGCCAACGCAATCCGGGGGGCTGGACGACGGCATAGAGAGAGGCGCCGGCCCGCTCGGCCGCATCGATGGCGATGACGTCGGTCATGCGCTCCAGGCCGCCGTGGAAGGCGAGGAACCCGAACGGCGAGCGGAGCGTGACCGTTTCCTGGACGCCCGGATGACGTATGAGCTCGTCGAACACGCGATTACCGGCGCCGCAAGGGATGGTCCGGAGGAACTTCTATGACCGCGATCCTCACCCCGTCGGGATCGGTGACCCACATCTCGCGCAGGCCCCACGGCTCATCCGTCGGGAGACGCAGGATCTCGACTCCGCGGGCGGCTAGATGGGCGTGGGCGGCGTCGACGTCTCGAACCTGAAGCCATAGTTGCATCGCCGATCCGGGCGGTTGCGTCGACTGGCCCGACACTTCGAGAAGTCCGTTACCGATGAAGTAGACGACGCCGCGCTGCGGTTCCTCGCCGAACTCGCGATAGATGGCCAGGCCGAGATCGCCGCCGTAGAACGCCTGAGAGCGAGCCAGATTGGTGGGCCGAAGCAGCACTCGGCTGGAGAGGACCTCCACGCGCCCACCCTAGACAACCGGTTAGAAGGTGCAGCGCTTGATGCCGTTGGCTTGGGCGAAGTCGGTGACCGGGAAGCGCTGTTTGCGTCCCTGTTCGAGCAACGGCTCGTACTTCGACGGATCGTGCGTCCGGTCAGCGGCGGCCACGGCGTGGCCGGTCTGGACGTAGCGGGCCCAGTTGTCCAGCCAGCCGGTGACCTGAGCCTGATCGGCCGGTTGGACGGGAATCTGGCGCAGGGCGGCGATGAGCGCACCCAGGCCGGTGGCGGCCGCCTCCGTCTTGTCCGCCACCAGCGCGTCGGAGTCGCCGACCTTTGGACGCTGGGCGTTGAGCAACGGCGTCAGCTGCTGTTGGCAGAGGCGATTGGCGGTGGTGATGAAGCTGGCGTCGGTGATGGTTCGGTGTCCGACGTTGTGTCGCTTGAGGATCGTCAAGCTCAGCACCCAGGCGAGGGCGGCGGCGACAGCAACGAGCGCCAGGGCGACCCACCACGGGTTAGGGCCGGGCGCGCCCGGCCGACGCGTCGACAAATAGGACGGCGGCCGGCTTGCCGCCGGCGTGCTGTCCGTCCATTGGGGCCGGGGGCGCCGCTGCGACGTCCACGCCGAGCCGTCCCAGTAGCGAATGGCGCCCGCGTCGTCGGGATCGTCATACCAGCCGGGCGAACGGCCGGCGACGTCGGGGCCGCTCATTCGTACGAGGTGGCTGACCGGATGTCGGCCAGCGCGGAGTCGATACCGACCAGGGCGTCCTGGGTCTCCATCACCGACGCCATGTTGCCCGAAACCCGGATGCGTCCCTCGAGGAATGCCGCTTGAGGACTCAGCTGGCCCTGGGCCACGGCGACGGCCGTGCCCCAGTCCTCGGTGAAGGCCACGTCCGCCTTCGGGGCCCGTCCGGCCCGGAACTCCACCGAGCCCCGATCGATGCGCATCTGGTAGGCGACGTCACCGCCGGGAGCGCCGAGCACGGTCTGCTGGATGGTGAGCTCGACCTCGGCCGTCGCCGCCTGCAGGTCCGGGGCGCGCTTCACCGCGGTATTGACCTCGGCGAGCCACTCCGGGCTGAGGAATCGGGCC
>CAXMLU010000547.1:0-8174 GCA_964194255.1 uncultured bacterium | reverse complement strand
GACAGGTCGAGATCCTCGCCGATCAGGCTGATGGTGCGGTCGAAGCCGCCCAGCGTGGCGAACAGGTCGGCGCGCACCAGAACGCACGCCGTCGGCGCCACGAAGATGTCGCGCACCGAGTCGTGTTGCTCCTGGTCGAGTTCTCCTGGCTCCACGAGCGGCATGACGGCACCGACTTTGTCGGCCGACATGCCGACCTGTAGGAGCCGGTCAGGTTCGGCCCACGCCACCAACTTCGGGGCTGCGATCCCGGCATTGGACCGGAACGCCTCCTCGACCAGCAACCGAACGACACCAGGGTCAAGGGCGACGTCGTCATGGCAAAACAGAAAGTAGGAGGCTCCTTCGACCAGGCTTAGGACCTCATTGGCGGCCTGGCCGAAGCCGGTGGCGTGGTCCATCCGCCGGATGTACGCGGCGGGCAGTACGGCCGCCACGCGCGGCGACGGATCGACGTCCCCGGAGGCATCGATGATAAGAACCGAGAGGTTGGGGTAGTCCTGGCGGGCCAGACTGGTGAGCGCCTCCTCCAACCACTCCCCGGCCACGGCCGTGACCATCACGGCCACGACTGGAGGCGCGGTCGGAGGAGCGTCTTCGAGGGGGGCGAGCATCTCGGGGGAGGAACTTAGTGGCCGCACCTGCCCGCCAACCCCACCTCCCCCTCCTGTGGTGCTTGCAATGGTTAGCACTTTTCGCTACTATACCTAGCATGCCCGATGTCACCGAGACCCTGAAAGACGCCGCCTACGTTTCCATCGGCCTGGCCGTCCTCGCTTTCCAGCGAGCCCAGGTCCGCCGCCAGGAGTTGCGCAAGCAGCTGATTGGTCAGCGCCAGCAGATCGAAGAGCAGCTGTCCGAGGCTCGAAGCCAGCTCGAGAAGTTGGTGAAGGACCTCGACACGAGGTTCGAGCCGGTCCGCTCCGAGGTGGAGGACCGCATCACCGAGCTGGAGGGTCGCCTGCCCGATCCGGCCCGTGAGC
This sequence comes from uncultured bacterium, assembly GCA_964194255.1. Lineage (GTDB taxonomy): Bacteria > Actinomycetota > Acidimicrobiia > Acidimicrobiales > CAXMLU01 > CAXMLU01. The sequence continues at coordinate 7,191 of CAXMLU010000547.1, read as the reverse complement.
TGCTCAAGCAGGTCCGCACCATCGCCAAGGAGACCGAGGCCCAGGCCCGCAAGGCACTGCTCAATAGCGCCGCCGCGTAGCCCGCCTCCACGATCTGCGAAGGGCCCCCACCAGGGGCCCTCGTCGCGTCTACCGGACCGGTTCCTCCGCCGCTACCGCCTCCCGCCACCACGTGAGCACATCGGCGAGGGTCCGCTCGAGGGGAATCTCGGGCGCCCACCCGGTGACCGCCATCAGACGGGAGGGGTCACCGACGACGCGCGGCACATCGACCGGCCGGGCCAACGCTGCGTCGACCTCGAGGCGCAGATCCACGCCGGCCAGGGCCATCAGCTTGAGGGCCAGTTCTTCCACGGCCACGTCGCGGCCCGAACAGACGTTGTACACCTCTCCCGGTTCGCCCATCTCGCTCAGCAGGCGGTAGGCGCGCACTGCGTCCCGAACGTCGAGGAAGTCTCGCCGGGCGGCCAGATTGCCCACCCGCAGGGTGTCGAGTCCGTCCCGTTCGGCGAGGGCCACCCGCTGAGCAATGGCGGACACCACGAACGACGGATCCTGACCGGGCCCGATCTTGTTGAACGGCCGGGTCCGGACGACGGGCTGGTGATGGCCGAGGTATGCCTGGATCGCGAGCAGCTCAGCCGCCGCTTTGCTGGCCGCGTAAGGCGTGACCGGCAGGAGGGCCGTGTCCTCGCCGACCGGGAGCCGGCTCGGATCGATGGCACCGTAGACCTCGGCCGAACCGATCAGCACGACCCGCGGGTTCGGTATGCACGCTCGGGCCGCGGCCAGGAGGCACAACGTGCCCAGCGCGTTTACGGAGAAGGTCCGGGCCGGGTCGGCCCAGGACTGGCCGACGTGGGCGAGCGCGGCCAGGTGGTACACCACCTCGGGGTTGGCTCCGACCAGCGCGTCGCGAACACCCGCCTCGTCGGTGATCTCCAGGTCAGGAGAGGCGACGACCACCTCATCGCCCGCGGCGCGCAGATGGTCCGCCAGCCATCGGCCGACGAAACCGGTGCCACCCGTGACGAACGTCCTCACCCCACCAACCTACCGACCGGCCAGCCCGCGGTAGACCAGCGCGTGAGCATCCGCTGTCGCCTCCCACGTGTAGGACCGCGCCACCGCCAATCCGGCCGCCGCGTCAGCGGGGGACCGCAGCTGGGCGGCCAGGGCATCGGCGAGCGCAGCCGCATCGCCGGGGGGCACGACGGTGGCCGCTCCGGCCGTGAGCTCGGCCATAACCGAGCCCGCGGTGGTCACGACTGGCGACCCGCAGGCCAGGGCTTCCAGGGCGGGCAGCCCGAACCCTTCCTCACGCGACGGATAGGCCACGACCGCGGCTCCTCGCAGCAACGCCGGCAGGTCCTCTTCCGGCAGGTACCCAGTGCACGTGATCCGGTCGCGATGGGGACTGGCCGCGATGCGCGCATCGACGTCGGCGGCGGCGCCGCCCCAGCCGGCTCCACCCGCCAGCACGAGCCGGAGTCCGGAATGTTCGCCGGCAATACGGTCGAAGGCCAGGATCAGGGAAGGGACATCCTTGCGCGGCTCGATGGTGCCGACGAACGCCACGTAGGGATCGACCAGACCCAGCGCATGGAGGCGGGCGGCGTCGGCCCCGGGCGAAGGCTCGGCGGGGCGGAACCTGGAGTGATCCACGCCATGGGGCACGACGTGGACAGCGGCGCGCGGCCGGCACAGCTCCTGCACGCGGTCGGCGGTGACGCGGCTGACGCACACCAGTGCGTCGGCCCGGGCGGCGGCCACCCGTATGGCCCGGCGGAAGACGAGGACCTTGGAGCGCTCGTGCCACTCGGGATGGTCGAAGAAGGTGCAGTCATGAATGGTGACAACCTTCGGAAGGGACGCCCGTTCCGGCATGGTGTAGTGCGGGCCGTGGTGCACGTCAACGCGCCGGCGGCGGAGGCGGCCGGCCAGTGCCGTCTGCTCCCAGGCCAGCCGGGCCGGCCGGCGAACCGGCGCCTCGGCGACCACCTCGGCGCGGGGGGCCAGCGCCGGCCACCGCCCGCCGTCGCCGATCCGGGCCACGAGCACCAGGTCGATGTCGTCGCGCCGGCCGAGAGCTCGGACCAGCTCGACGACATACCGGCCCGCCCCTCCGGGCCGGTCGGGCACCGCCGACACGTCAATGCTCACTCGGGGGCTCACAGCGTCCGCCACAGCTCGACGTGGCGGGACGCGGCGTTCGCCCACGTGAGCTGTCCCGCCCGAGCCCGTCCGGCCGCGACCAGCTGACGGCGCGTGGCTTCATCGGAGGCCACCTCCACGAGTGCCCCGGCGATGGCGTCCACGTCGAGCGGGTCGACCTCGAAGGCGGCCTTCGCCGTGCTAGGCAGCGGGCTGGCCACCACCGGCACGCCGGCAGCCATGGCCTCGACGGCGGGGAGTCCCCAACCCTCAAGGAGAGGAACGTAGGCCACCAGGCGAGACCCGGCGTACAACCCGGAGAGGACGGCGCCGTCCTGGCGTCCGGCCAGTACGACACCGGCCTGATCCGGGTGCGGAGCGAGCGAGGGCCCCCATCCCGACGGGCCGGCGACGACGAGGGGCCATGCCCCCGGGAGGCGCGGGCGAGCCCGGCCGTAGGCGTCGATCAGGCGGGCCAGGTTCTTGCGGGGCTCGAGAGTCGAGACCGAGAGCAGGTAGGGCCCGTCCACGCCAAGCCGCCGCAGCAGGGCCGATGCCCCGGCGGCATCCGGCTCGGGAAGATGGTCGCAGCCCTCCTCCACCACCTCGATCCGCCGCCCCGGCCCGCCCGCGGCCATCAGCTCGGAGGCCACGACCGACGACGGCGCCATGATCAACGCCGCCCGGGTCCACGCCCGTTGCAACGCGGCCTCGTGCCAGGCCCTCCCGCGCCGGGGATAGGCGTCGGGCAGCTGCCGCCAGCCGAGGTCGTGGATCATGACCGTGAGCGGCACGCGGCCCTTGGGCGGCGTGGCCAGCGAGGTGGCGTGCACCACATCGGCGGTGACGCGCGGACGGAACAGGCCGCGGTCCCAGGCCCGAGTCAACAACGGACCCGGGAGGGGTACAGCCCGGACGGGCACGCCCAGGTCGGCTACTGCGTCGGGCCCGGGTCTGACCCACGACGCCAGGGCTTCGACCTCCACCGACCCGACCGACCGCAGCCCTTGCACGAGACCCTGGATGTACGTCCCGATGCCTCCGGAAACCGGCCGGCGAAGCTGCTCGGCAACGACGACGACCTTCACGGGCCGGCTCCACCTGCAGCGTCGCGATAGAGGCCGGCTAGTCCCGACGCGCACCGGTCCCACGTGTACTCGGCGGCCCGAGCCCGTCCGCGTTCGGCCAAGCGGCCGCGCTCGCGTTCGTCGGCGAGCAACGCGCACAGCGCCTCGGCCAGCGCGGCGTCGTCGCCAGCGGAGACCAGCCGGGCCCCGTCGCCCACCACTTCGGGAATGGAGCCGGCGGTCGTGGTCACCACGGGCACGCCTGCGGCCATCGCTTCGAGCGGCGGTAGGCCGAAGCCCTCATACAGCGACGGGTAGGCCAGCACGGTCGCGTCCCGCAGCAACTCGGACCTCTCGGCGTCCGACACCCAACCCAGCCGGTCCACCCTGGCGCGGTGGCGGGAAAACGAGAGTGCCTCATCCAGAGCGGGTGTGCCCCAACCGGGCGGGCCGGCCAGCACCAGGCGCACATCAGGGATGGCGGCGGCGACCTGGTCGAAGGCCCGGACCAGCGTAGGGAGGTCCTTCCTGGGCTCGACCGTCGACATGGCCAGAATGTACGGCGCCGGCGGCGCGCCGGCGGTCGGCCCCGACGCCACGACCGGAGACGCCACCCCGGGGGGCACCGTGCGCACGCGGTCGGCGTCGACGGCGAAGGCTTCCACCACCTCGGCGGCCACGAATGCGGAGTCGGTGTGCACGAACGCGCCTCGCCTGATTGCCTGGCGCACCAACTCGGGGTAACGCCGCGAGGCCGGGCTGCACAGCTCGGGGAAATGCAGGGCGGTGAGGTCATGGACGCTGACCACTTGAGCCGCCCGGCGCGTGGGCGGCACGACGAAATTGGTCCCGTGCACGACATCCACCGTCCCGGTCCACCACTCCGCCGGGGGCAGGCCGGCGTGCTCCCAGACCCGCAGGAGCGGACCCGCCGGCATGGGCAGCCAGCCGCGCCTCTGGACCACCCCCGCGGGCAGGGCGGCGGCCAGGTGATGCCGGCCCGTCCATGTGACGCCGTATGCGGCAACGCGCAGATCGGGGGAGATGCCGGGAAGCGCGGCGAGTAGGCCGCGCACGAAGACGCCCACCCCGGTCCGAGATCCGAGGAGAGGCGTGGCATCGACAGCGACGGTAAGGGTGGCCATGCCGCCCAGGACCGTACCCGTCGGGCCGCCCACTAGGGTCACGCCGTGCTCCTCGCTTTGGCCGGCGGCGTCGGCGCCGCCCGCTTTCTCCGGGGCCTCGTCGATGTCGTCCCTCCGGCGGATATCACCGCGGTGGTGAACACCGGTGATGACTTCATCCTGCACGGCTTGTCGATCAGCCCGGACATCGACACCGTCACCTACACCCTGGCCGGCGCCGTGAACCCGGATACGGGCTGGGGCTTGATCGGCGAGTCCTGGGCGGCGATGGACGCGCTCGAGCGCTACAGAGGCCAGACGTGGTTTCGCCTGGGCGATCGGGACCTTGGCACTCACCTGTACCGGACCCAGCGGCGGGCCGAGGGCGCCCCGCTCAGCCAGGTGACCGCCGAGATCGCCGCCGCCTGGGGCATCGCGGTGCGGCTCCTACCTATGACCGACGACCGGGTGGAGACACGAGTCACCGTGAAAGACGAAGGCGAAATCGGCTTCCAGGACTACTTCGTGGCCAGACAACACGCCGTCGCGTTGCAGGCCATCCGATTCGCCGGCGCGGATGCCGCCCGCCCGGGCCCCGGGGTGCTTGATGCGGTGGCCGGCGCCGAGCGGGTCATCGTGTGCCCGTCGAATCCGTTGGTCTCCATCGGACCCATCCGGGCGGTTCCTGGTCTGGAGGAGGCGTTAGTGGCCAGACGGGACGACACCGTGGCCGTGTCGCCGATCATCGCCGGGGCTGCCCTCAAGGGACCGGCCGACCGCATGATGGCCGAGATGGGCCATGACCCGTCGGTGGTCGGAATCGCTCGCCTGTACGCCAAGCTGGCGGCCACCCTGGTCATCGACACGGCCGATATGCGACGCGCCGCCGAGGTCGAGGCGGAAGGGATCCAGTGCGTGGTGGCGCCGACCGTCATGTCCGACTCGGCCGCGGCCGCGGCCCTGGCCCGGGTGGTGTTGGCCCTATGAACGAGATCGAGCTCATCCCCGTCCGCGGCATCCCCGAACTCGGTCACGGCGACGTCCTGGCCGATCTGATCGCCGACCGGGTGGAGCTGGCGGCGGGGGACGTCGTAGTCGTGACGCAGAAGGCCGTTTCCAAGGTGGAAGGCCGTATCGTGCCCATCGACCCCGACGTTCCCAACGACCACAAACGGTTGGTCGAACAAGAATCGGTCCGGATCCTGCGCCGGCGCGGCGACTTGATCATGAGCGAGACCCGCCAGGGGTTCATCTGCGCCAACGCCGGAGTTGACCTGTCCAACGTCGAACGGGGCTTTGCCGCCTTGCTGCCCGTCGATCCGGACCGCTCCGCCCGGCGCATCAGAGATGGCATCCGGGCCAAGACCGGACTGTCCGTCGGCGTGATCGTGTCCGACACGTTCGGACGGACATGGCGGCGAGGCGTCACGGATGTGGCCATCGGTTGCGCGGGCGTGGCCGCGGTGGTGGATCTGCGGGGCACCGCCGATGCGCTGGGGCGGGAGCTCCAGGTGACCGAGGTGTGTGTAGCGGACGAGCTGGCCGGCGCCGCCGAGCTGGTCATGGGCAAGGCGCTGGGGATCCCCGTCGCGGTGGTGCGCGGCGTCGATCCGACGTGGCTTCGCGAGGCCTCGGCGCACGACGAGATCGTCCGGCCGCATAGCGAGGACCTGTTCCGGTAGTTGACACACCTCGTGCGTAGGGTGGACCTGTGCCCGACGCGCTCACCCCGACCCAGGAGCGCGTGGTCGACGAGTTGATGGCGTGGGGACAGCCGCGGCCCGGGTTCGAGCGAGGACTCTCGCGCGAACTACGAGAACACCTCGAGGCGGAGCTAGCTCCCTCGGCCGGCCGCATTGGCCGCGAGCGCGACCCCACGGCGGTGCTCCTGGTCGGCAAGCGGGCACTGAGCGAGGTCCATCATTGCGAGCGCCATCACATGGCCAGCCACGAGGCGGGATTTACTTGGACGGCGGCGACGGCGAGGGGTGTGGTCGCCCACAAGGCCCTGGAGCTGGCCGTGCACCTCCCCGGCGAGACGGCACCAGGGCGGCTGGTGGATGACGCCGTGGCGCGGTTGCAGGAGGACGACAGGGGCCCGGCCGCGTTCCTGGCGGCGGCGTCGCCGGTCGAGTTGGCCGAGCTACGGGCCGGCGCCAGCGACGTGGTCGCCAAGTTTCAGGATGGCTTCCCTCCACTGCGGACGGCCTGGAGACCCCGTTTGGAGTCGACGTTGGTGGCCGAGTTCTGCGCGGCGAGGATCGTCGTGCGGGGCAAGGTCGATCTCGCCATCGGGCGGGCCGAAGGATCGACCGCGCGCGTCCTCATCATCGACCTCAAGACCGGCCGGGCCGCCCCCGGCCACGCCGACGACCTTCGTCTGTATGCGCTGTTGGAGACCCTCCGGGTCGGTGTTCCGCCCTTCCGGCTGGCCTCCTACTACCTCGATTCAGGCACCTGGCACGACGAGGACGTGACCACCGACGTCCTGGATGCCGCCGCCCGCCGCCTGATCGACGGCATCCGCCGGCTCGTCGAGCTTCGATTCGAGGGCCGCGCCCCAAGCATCACCCCCGGTCCCGTCTGCTCGTACTGCCCGGCCCGCGAGGTCTGCGACGGCGCCCGCCAGTGGGCGTCTCGAACCGGCGGCGACGAGCTCTCGGAGGCCGCCGAAGTGGAGTCCTGACGCGATCCGGGCGGCCTGACCCTTTCTCCTGGTGGGTAGCATGGAGCGCTCATGGCCGGAAACCCTCCTACCACTGAGGCCACCCGGACCGCGGCGCTGGTTCATCTCCCCCGCCAGGCTCCCGACCCCGAACCCCCGCCGCTGCCCGACCCTCGCCGTA
>CAXMLU010000546.1:0-3488 GCA_964194255.1 uncultured bacterium | reverse complement strand
CCAGATCCGTCGGGCCGTCCGACAGACCGCCCGACTGACCCTCGAGGCGGCGATGGCCAGTCGGGACCGTCGCCGGCGAGGCGAGCGAAGGCACGCGGTGACCGGCTACCGCCCGCCTTTCTCACGATCCGCCCGACAGCCCGCTAGGGAACCTGACTGGCGGGGATCTCGCGGTAGTAGCCGACCGCCCAGTCCCGCGTCACGGAGGCGGCGCCCAGGTTGTAGCTGAAGGTGAAGCTGGGCTGTCCGTTGTAGATGTAGGTGTCGAGGACCATTGATCCGGCCATATGGAAGGTCTGGCCATCGCCGATGAGCGTGGACAAGGGGGCGGAAACGGCGGCGCTGAGTTGGGCGATTCCTCCCGAGCCGATGTCGATGGTTCCCACGCCACCTTTGTAGATTCGCAGTTGAGCAGAGTTGCCGGGTCCGATCGACGGATAGTTGATGCTGTGTTGGTTGAGTCTCAGCACACCACCGTTGAGCTCGTAGATGATCACCGGCGGGCCCGTCTGGGGGACGGTGGCATCGGCGGTGAAGGTGAGGTCCCCGCTGCAGACGTACGTCCCGGCCGCAATGGCGTTCCCGAAGGAACATTGGGGCGTGGCGCCCGCCGGGGCGCTGGTGACATCCGTTTGGATGGGGGCTTGATCGGCGGGCAGGCGCTGCGCGTCGGGCGAGCGGTATTGGCTCGTGGCCGTATAACAGTTCACGCAGGTGCCGGAAGGAGCGTAGGAGTCCTGACCGTCCGCGCCACGGGCCTGGACGCACGGGGCCGTCGAAGAGGTGGGGGTGGGCGGCGGTCCGCTTGTACCCCCCATCAGCGTGATGGTGCCGCTCGATCCAATGATGGCGGGGTAGTAGGTGTTCGAGACCGGGTCGATGGTGCCGCAGATGGCGGGTGTGCCCCCGCCCGAGAGGTCCACATCGTGTCTGGCGTACACCGCGTAGGGGAACGCACGCCGCCGGACCAGGGTGGCCTGGATCCCGTGGAGGCGGCCGTTGACAATTCCCACCGCCTTGACATCGTAGTTCTCGAGCAGACCGGTGGTCGAGGCGATCGGTGTCGCGGTGTAGCGGAAGCGGGTCTCCGAGGCTGCGCTGGTGAAGGTTCCGGTCGTGCCCTGATCCAATCGGAAGAGCGCGTCAGAGAGCCCGGAGTCGGCGTTGGTCAGATTGGCGTTGAAGTCCTGGTTCTGCCTGGCTGCCCGCAGCACACTGAGGGTGCGAGCAAGGCCCCCGAGCGCCAGAGTAGTGAGGATCATGATGACGGCCATGGCGATAGCCAAGCTGCCCTGCTCATCGCGTCGTATCAGCATGCTTTCGACACCACATTGCGCAGTTGGACATCCTCTTGAATCGTGAACGGAGCGGGCCCTTGCGTCGTGGCGCCGGCCAGGACGATCCGGATGTGGTTGGTGAACGAGGCGATGTCCGTGTTGGCCGACGGCGAGGCGGGATCCAGGGGCGCGCCCGACGGACAGAAGTACTGGAACACCACTCCTCCGTTCGGAGCAGTGACGTTGGTCAGGACAACGGTCGAGGAGGTCGCCGTACCAGTCGGCGACGCCAGAGTCGATTTCACCAGCTGATGGGCCGTCGCGTCGTACTTCCATTCCACGAAGGTCTGGCCGGCACCGGCCGGACCCAGGGCGAGGCGCAGGCTGGTCGCCGTCGGAGTCAGGCGGACGCCGATGGAATCGGCGGGATCGAAAGGATTGGCCCCGCGCAGCTGTCTGGTGAGCTGGCCGATGGCGAGCCGAACATCATCCTGGTTGTTGGCCAGCGTCTGGCTTCTCCGGTCGGCGTTGGTGAGCCGGATGAGGAGGCCGAAGGCGATGGCCGACACGAGGAGCATGATCATCGAGCTGACCATCAGCTCGATGAGGGTGAAGCCATCTTCGCCGCCTTCACGAGCGTGGCCGACAGCGCGGTGCAGACTCATGGCGTGACCGTCACCCCGGCCGTGCTGTTGAGCGGTGTCGTCGTTACCTCGTTCCAGATGGTGACAATGTGGTCTCCCAGCGCCCAGTTAGTGCCCACGCCATCGAGGCTGCCCGACCAGCTCGTGGAGGTGCTGTTGGGGGTCATGTAGACCCGTACTGATGAGGTTGTCGGCGTATAGCGAGCAGAGATGCTCGTGCATGGCCCGGTTGTCGTCACGGCCACCCCGATATTGCTTTGCAGGGTCTGGGATCCGCTCGCCCTGGCCAACGAGGTGGGGGTCAGGGTCACCTTGGTGACCGTGCACGACGCACCTGCGCTCCCGGAGGTGGTGCTCTGAGCCACGGTGTTCGACCACGCCGTGCCACCGCCACTGGCTGCGACTGCACCGACCCGGAACTGGTAGAGGGAGGACGGTGCCAAGCCGTTCACCCGGTAGGTGGTCGTCTGGCCGGCCAGAGTGCTGGTCAGGACATTGACAGTAATGAAGCTGTCGCTGCTGTACTGGACGATCCAGTGATCCACGACTGGAGGCGAGCTGCCGGGTATCCAGTTGAGGACGATGGTCGTGGACGGATTGAGGGTGTCTGCAATTGCGCTCAGCGAGGCCGCGAACGGCGTGCCGGCTGGTGCCGTGGTTGTCGTGGCCGTGCCTCCCCGCCGGCCAACATAAGCACCCTGTCCGCCCGGATAGACGATGCCTTCCTGGCGCACCTGGTGGCTACCGGTGTCGTCCGTCCAAGCCACCGTGACCGTCGTCTGCTTGTACGCCTCTGGAAAGTTCGCCGGATTGGATCGGTCGGCGCCTACCCAATAGATCGTGCGAGTGAGGACGTAGGCCACCCCGCTCAACACGACGGTCTGGGCAGCAGGCGAGAGCTGCGGCTGGGCAACCTGGACGGTGTTGTAGGTCGTGGCGCCGTCCACGAAGGTTGAGCTGAACCCGCCCTGAGACGAACTGAAGCCGAGCTGGGCGTATGGGATGGACCGCATCGCCTCGACGTCGCGCTCAGCGAGTCCTACGGCATCGGTGCGATGGGCGGATGCCGATGCGGTGCGAAGCGACCCGATGAACATCTGTGCGACCGCCATCATGACGAACGCGAGGAGACCCAGGCTGATAACGAGCTCGGGAAGCGTGAATCCCGCCTCACCCGACGTCCGGGCGCGGCTTATGTCATTCGTGGTCTTGACAGGCTGCATCTGCCTGGGCCGTCCCTTTTCTCTTGGGTATCGGCACGTTCGTGGCCAAACGAGAGCGCCATCTGGCCGTCTTGCTCCCCTCGCGCCAACACGGTCCCCACCAGAGAGAGGGACCGTGTCGGGCGACCTGGAGAGCGTCGATTGAGAACGCGTGCGTTTTGTGTATCGACCTAACGCTTCACCACCGGCTTGGCGGTATGCCTGGTGGAGTGACTCTTGATGAAGGGTTTCGGGGCGTGCTTGACCCCGGGGTTGTTGAGGGGCGTGATGACCGGCTTGGTGATCTTGTCGGATCCGGGCTTGGTGATGGGCTTGGTCACCGGCTTGGTGACGGGCTTGGTGAC
>CAXMLU010000545.1:0-1554 GCA_964194255.1 uncultured bacterium | reverse complement strand
CATCTGATCTCCCCGTCCCGCTGGCGGGCGAACGGCAAAATCGGCTTGCGCTTCACGTTTCGTGGCTTCGGCACCCCGTTTTTCGACTCCAATCGTCAGGTCCGCATCGAAGATGGCGTTCTTGTCGACGCTGATCGCCGCCACGAGCTGAGCACCTTGCGGGCCGCCGGAGCTTTCCTCGGCGTCGAACCGGGACCACCGGTCAGCGCCTATCAACCGTCGACGAGCCCGGACCTCGACGATCCGCTGCCGGTTGATGCCGCCGCCGCTCGTGCCCTGGGCGACTGGCTTGGCTTCTGTGCCTCGTTGCTCGAGCAGATGCGCGCCGATGCCCGCCCCGAAGATGCGCCCAGCCGAGTGCAGTTATGGCCGGAGCACTTCGACATGGCCGTCGACCTCGGCGCTGAGGGCGGGCGGGCCAACTTCGGTGGCTCTCCCGGTGACGCCACTCACCAGGATCCCTACCTGTATGTGGGGCCCTGGGAGGCACGAACCGGTGAGTTCTGGAACGAGTCCTTCGGTGCCTCGCTCGGCTACGGCGCCATCCTCGATGGCGCCGATCCTCTGGCCTTCCTCCGTGAGGGCAAGAGGCTCTGCGCGGGACGTGAGGGTTCGACTGCGCTGAGAACGGGTAACTCCTAGGGCACGGAAGTTCCTCTAGGAAAGGCAACGTAGAAGTCATGGGTATTGGTACCAGTATCTTCCTGATCGCCGTCGGCGCCATCCTGGATTTCGCCGTCAGCGCTACAACGCGTGGCGTCAACCTCCACACCGTTGGCCTTATCCTCATGATCGTCGGTGTTCTCGGCGCTCTGCTCTCGCTGATGTTTTGGAGCAGCTGGGGCGGGTTCGGCGGACGGCGTGACGTGATGGTTGACGGACCCCGTAGTCGCCGAGTTTACGAAGAAGAGAGCATCTAACCGACTACGTCTCGGGCGCCTCGTGGCCCACTTGGCGTAGCTGGGCCAAGCTGCGAGCTAGCAAGCGGGAAACGTGCATCTGACTGATGCCGAGTAGGGCAGAGATCTCCGACTGCGTGCGCCCTTCGAAGAAGCGAAGATGGACGATGAGCTGTTGTCGGCGCGGCAGCGTCGACAACAGCGGCGAGAGGACGGCCCGCTCGTCCACGGTGTCGAAGGCTTCATCATCGTCGTACAGTCGGGACCCAAGGTCGCTGTCGTCACTAGCCCCGGTGGGCGCATCCAGCGAGGTAGCCCGGTAGGCCTCGCCCGCTTCGAGGGCCTCCAGGACGTCCTCTTCGGAGACGCCAACGTGGGCGGCCAGTTCGGGCACGGTCGGTGTTCTCCCGCTGCGCTGAGACAGTTCGGCCGATGCCGCCCCCAGCATGGCATTGAGTTCCTGCAGTCGGCGAGGAGCTCGTACCGCCCAGGTCTTGTCGCGGAAGTGCCGCTTCAGTTCGCCAAGCACGGTCGGCGTCAGGTAGGTCGAGAACGCCAGGCCACGCGCCGGGTCGAAGCGTTCGACCGCTTTCACGACCGCGAGTGAAGCCACCTGAGTCAAGTCGTCGAGCGGCTCGCCGCGGTTGGCGAAGCG
>CAXMLU010000544.1:0-8744 GCA_964194255.1 uncultured bacterium | reverse complement strand
CCCGCCGCAGAAGGTGGCGGGCCGAGCTGCGGAGCAATTCCTGATCTTCGGTGAGCGAGAAGTCCATCGCCGTCCTCGGGGGGGGCTAACCTGACGTCGCTGTCAGGCTAGTGGAGGAGTGCGGGATGCGTCTGAAGGACAAGGTCGCCATCATCACCGGAGCGGGCCAGGGCATTGGCAAGGCGTACGCGAAGCGCTTCCTCGATGAAGGCGCCAAAGTGGCCATCGCCGAGATCAACGTCGAGCGCGGCGAGGGGGCGCTCAAGGAGTTGTCGGGACTTGGTGATGTCACCCTCATCCAGACGGACATCTCCGACGAGGAGTCGGCCAAGGCGTGCGCGGCTGCGGCCGCCGAGCATTTCGGCCGGGTTGACGTCCTCATCAACAATGCCGCCCTCTACTACGACATCGACAATGCCAACAACAGCTTCGATTACCTCCAGCGGGTGTTCAAGGTCAACTTGCACGGGGCCTGGTTGATGGCCCGGGCCGTCGCCCCGCACATGGTCAAGGCCGGCGGCGGGCGGATCATCAACCAGTCGTCCGGGGCCGCCTACATGTACATGACGCCCCCCGAGGACCACTTCAGCGAGGTCGGCGCATTCACCTATAGCCAGACGAAGTGGGGCGTGGTCGGCCTCACCAAGTTCCTTGCCGCCCAGCTTGGTCAGCACAACATCACCGTCAACTGCATCGCTCCCGGGGTCACCATGACCGAAGCGACCAAGAAGATCGTCCCCGAGGACATGATCGGCATCATCACCATGATGAGCCCGATGAAAAAGACACTGGAGCCGGAGGACATCGCCGGCGCGGCCGTCTTCTTCGCCAGCGATGATGCGCGGCTGGTAACCGGGCAGGTCCTCTGCGTCGACGGCGGCGCCTGTATGCCAGCCTAGTTCTGTCCGCCGGCCGTTCTGGCCGCTAGCGGTCGACGACCCTCGCCGCCTTGTAGCCGGATCGAGGCAACGATTCCCTCGGAAGCAGTTCGACCTCGGCCTCGACGCCGATCCGGGCCTTGACGGCGACCGCACAGTCGTTGGCGACGCCGGTTCGATTGGGGTGATCGCCGAGCTCGACCCGTACTACCAGGCGGGTGTCCTGCTCGGCCGGCTTGACGACCACGAATTCGAGCGACGGCTGGCTGACCGCCTCGATCTTGCGCAGGGCGGACTCGACCTCCGACACCTGGAAGCGGACGCCCTGCACGGAGATGAGGTCCTTGAACCGGCCGCCCCAGAAGCCCCGGATGGTCGTCTCGCCGCACTCGCAGGGCTCGCGCACGATGGCGCAGGCCTCTTCGAGGTCATAGCGCAGCATGCCGTTGTCCCGGCCGATCGTCGTGACCACCAGGTTGCCCCATTCGCCGTCGGCGACCTCCCGGCCCGTCTCGGGGTCGACGGCCTGGACGACCGCCCAGTCCTCATGGATGTGGGCACCCGGGCTCTTCCCGCATGGCCCGCCGAGGTAGGCGTAGCACTCCAGCCCGGCCGTCATCAGCGGCATGCCCTTTCCGCCGCCGCCCATGCTCGGGATTTTCAGACCTACGTCGATGAACGGGTCGAGTCCGAGCTTCGCTGAGACCTCGAAGTACCGGCCCAGCGAGAACCCGACGAACGGAATGTCAGGCTTGAGTCGCATCCAGGCCCTGATGCCCTGCTCCGCCAACTCGTCGGTGTCCGGCGGCGGCACCCACAGGTTGACCAGACCGAAGTACTCGTAGGTTCCTGACAGCATGACGCCGCCGCCATACAGGTAAGCCGGATGGGCATGGGTCGCCAACATCCCGGGTCTCCACCCGTTGCGCCACCAGTTCCTCGCCGCCGATTCGTACTCGACCCAGATGTCGTGACGGGTCCACATCATCAGCGTCGGCGTGCCCGTTGTCCCGGTCGACGTGCCCAGCCGGACGCACTGGCGGACGTCGGTAAAGCGGTAGTCGCCGTACGGAGGGTCAGCCGCCTCTGAGTCCCGCAGGTCCTGTTTCACGATGAGGGGGACATGGACCAGGTCGTCGACGCCCTTGATGTCATCAGGCCCAGTGATCCCGGCCGACGCCAGCTTCCGCTTCAAGAGAGGCACGGGATGCTCGAAGACGCTGCGCATCATGGTTCTGACCCGCTCGTCCTGCAGAGCGCGGAGCCGCTCCCGATCCATCGTCTGCGCGTCCGGATCCCAGAACACCTGGTCGGGATGGCGGGGTGGAGGGCCGAGCACCTCAGGTCCGTTTTCAGGCATGCGCCATAATGACCGCCTGCTGACGTCCGTGTCACATACGTGCAGGACGGAGCGCGAGGAGAGGACACAATCTCGATGACCGAGGTGACGGTCGGGATCGACATCGGCACCACCTCGGTGAAGGCGGTCGCCGCCGACGGGGACGGCCGGGTCTTGGCCAGCTGTCGTGTACCGCATCCGGTGTTCATCCCCGAGGCGGACCGCCTGGAGCACGACGCCCGCCGAGCGTGGCGGCGCGGCCCCCGCGCCGCGCTCACCGCCATGCTCCGAGCCCAGCCGGGGGATGTTCGAGCGGTGTCGGTCTCCTCCATGATTCCCTCGTTGACGGCCGTCGACCGTCGCGGACTGCCGGTGACGCCCGGGCTCCTCTATGGCGATGCCCGGGGCCGGGTGGAGGGAGCCGAGCCCGGGTCACCGATCACCGGAGAGTTCGCGGCCTTCCTCGACTGGTCCCGGGACCAGGCGCCGGACGCCCGGGGTTACTGGCCGGCAACGGCCGTGGCCAACTTCGCGCTGTCCGGCCAGGCGGCTATCGACGGTGGCCAGGCCGGGGTGGCTTTCCCGCTGTGGAACGGGCCGGGCTGGGATCCGGAGGGAGTGGCACAGCACGGCATTACGGTGGACCAGCTGCCGAGGATCGAGCCGACCGGCGCCCCGATCGGCCACGTCGGAGACGCCATCTTGGCGTCGGGCGCGGTCGACGCCATGGGCGAACAGATCGTCGCCGGCGCCGACAACGACGGGGATGTCCTGGTCATCATGGGAACGACCCTCATCACCTGGCTGACGGTCCCGTCCTGGGTGCGGGCGCCGGGCATTTGGACCATTCCCCATCCCGCTCCCGGGAAGATGATGATGGGGGGACCGTCGAACGCCGGAGGCCTCTTTCTCAATTGGGCCACCAAGCTGCTCGGTCGCGCTCACTCGCCGGTCGATCCGGGACGAGTGCCCGTGTGGGAGCCCTACGTGCGCGGCGAACGCACACCGCTCCACGATCCCCATCGGAGAGCCGCCCTGCATCGTCTGGACCTGAGGACGGACCCAGGCGGCATCCGGCGGGCCGCCTTTGAAGCCTCGGGATTTGTCGTGCGCCACCATTTGGATCTCGCCGCCAGTGCCCCCAATGCCGAGATCACCCCCCGTCGAGTGGTCGCGACCGGCGGGGGTACGCGGGTGCCCGAGTGGCTCCAGGCGATCGCCGATTGCACGGGTCTGCCGGTGGATGTCGTCGACCTACCGGAGGGCGGGGCGCTCGGGGCCGCATTCGTGGCCCGCATGGCCGCCGGACTGGAGTCCTCGATGGCCGATGCGGGCCGTTGGGCACGGCACTCCCGTCGGATCGAGCCGGATCCCGCCTGGGCATCCGCGGTCGACGAGCGATACCGGTATTTCCGCTCCCTGGTCGGCCGCTAAACTGACGTAGGTGTCAGAAAACCTAGGAGGCTCGTGATGTCGACAACCTCAAAGCTGTCTGAGGACGACGGCGGGTTCTTCACCGATTGGAGCGTCGCCGGCGATGTCCGCGACCCGTATCCGGAGTTCGCGGCAAAGCGCCGGAGTACGCCGGTCGAGCTCATTACCAACGACTTCGGCGGCTCCTCCTATCAGGTGTACCGGCACGCCGACGTGCAACGCGTGCTGCTCGACAACGAGGCGTTCTCGTCGTCGATCCTGGGCGAGATGATGGGCATCATCATGGGAGCGAAGGTGATTCTGGCCATGGACCAGCCAGAGCACCGACGCCACCGGGCGCTCGTGTCGACCGCCTTCCGAAGCAAGATTCTCGCCAAATGGGAGGAGGACCTCGTACTCCGGGTGGTGGACAATCTGATCGACCGCTTCGCCGAACGAGGCCACGCCGATCTGGTCCGGGAGTTCACCTTCCTGTTCCCCGTCCAGGTGATCGCCCGCATCCTCGGTCTGCCAAGCGAGGACCACTATCAATTCCAGAAGTGGTCATTGGCCATCATCGGCGTCGGGTCCGATTGGGACCGCGGCCTGGGGGCATCCGAGGAGATCCGTGAGTACTTCGCGCAGATCCTCGACGATCGGCGGGCCCATCCCCGAGATGACCTTATCAGCGAGTTGGTGCAAGCCGAGCTCGACGGCGAGAAGCTCGATGACGAGGAGATCTTCTCCTTCCTGCGCCTGCTGCTGCCCGCCGGCGTTGAGACGACCTATCGCTCGTCAGGAAACTTCCTCTTCGGGCTGTTGACCCATACCGCCCAACTCGATGCCCTCACCGGCGACCGTTCGCTCATGCCGCAAGCCATCGAGGAGGCGCTGCGATGGGAACCGCCGCTCCTCCTCACCGGCCGGGTCACGACCCGCGACGTCGAGCTCTCCGGCATAAGCATTCCGGCCGGATCGCCGATCACCCCCATGATCGGCTCCGCCAACCACGACGAGACCGTCTATCCGAATCCCGACGCCTTCGACATCTTCCGTGGGCCCAGGCCGCACATCTCCTTCGGCTACGGAGCGCACATGTGCCTCGGCATGCACCTGGCCCGCATGGAGACCAGGGTGGCCGTCAATCGGCTCCTGGACCGCCTTCCCAACCTCCGCCTCGACCCGGACGGCGACGGCCCCCACATCCACGGCGCCGTCTTCCGCTCGCCGACCTCTTTGCCGGTGTTGTTCGGCTAGAGCATTCCGCCATGTGACACGCGTGTCAGGGATACCCGGCGCGGCCCGTTCCACATCCGTATACTCCCCCACCACGTTCACAAGCACCGGGGGGAAGCCAGTGGAAGCTCGCCGTAGGCGTGGGGTGGTTACGTTCCTCGGGTTGTCGCTGGTCGTGAACGCCTGTTCCGGCGCCGGATCCGGTTCAACGCCGGCCAAGAGCGGCGGCACGGCCACGACCGCGACCGCGGCAGCCGCCGGCAACCCCAACGGGATCGTGACCTACGGTTACGACCTATCGGCCAGCTTCACCAACACCTTCGATCCCGGTAAGAGCAACGGTGACTGCGATCAGATCCCGCTGTCACTGATCTACGACACCATCATGCACAGAGACCCCAGCGGGAAGCTGTTGCCCGGGTTGGCCACCAGTGTCGTCCAGGATGGCCGCACCATCACGGTTCACCTGCGCTCCGGCGTCACCTTCTCCGACAATGAGCCATTCGACTCCACCGCCGTGAAGAACGGGCTTCTTCACAACCAGAAGAACTCCCAGCTGACCTCGCTGGCCCCCATCGCGTCCATGGACACCCCTGACCCGTTGACCCTGGTCGTGCACTACAAGGACGACACCGGTGTCGAGTTCGTCGGTGCCATGGGCGGCCGCGACGGCTACATCGTCGCTCCCAACGCCATCGCCAGTGGCACCGCCGACAAGAAGCCGATCGGGGCAGGACCGTTCGTGTTGAGCAATTACCAGCCGGGTGCCAGCATCTCGGTGCGACCCAACCCGACGTACTGGGACAAAGGTCGGTACAAGTTCGCCGGCGTTGATTTCGTGCAGGTGGGCGTGGGTCCACCTTCGCTCACCGCCCTTCGCTCCGGCTCGGTGGACATGGTGACGGTCGACGCCGCTGGCTTCTCGCAGTTTCATGGCGGCCAGTCAGGACTTGATGTCGCCGTTCAGAATACGACCGCGTACCTCCAGTTCCAGTTCCGTTTCGTGAAGCCTTTCGACAACGTTATGGTGCGACAGGCCGTCCTCTATGCCATCAACCGGGACGAGATCAACCGGGTGGTGGAGGTCGGGCAGGGCGAGGTGGCTACCCAGGAATTCCCGAAGAACTCGGTGGCCTACGACCCCTCGCTGGCGAATCTGTATCCCTTCAATCCCGACAAGGCCAAGCAGCTCCTGGCTCAGGCCGGCTACCCCAACGGGCTCGACGTGGAGGTGGCCATCCCCGGCGGCAACATCTCGGAGATGGAGCAACAGGGCAACATCGTCCAGCAAGAGCTGGCCGCGGTGGGTATCCGCATGAAGATCACCCGCATCCTCGGCAGTGACATCGCCACGCAGTACTACATCGCCGGCACCGGCCAGGCCTTCCTCGCCTCCCGGCTCGGCTCGACCTATCCCCCCGACCAGGTCTACAGCGGCTATGGCAAGGATCAGTTCGTGGCCATCTGGAGCAAGGGCGAAAACCCCGACATCACCGCCTTGATGCTCCAGGCCCTCAAGCTCGGTCGGGATCCCCAGGCCTTCGAGCTCACCAAGCAGGCGGACAAGCTCATCATGCAGCAGGCCCTCGAGGCACCGATCGCCTTCCGGCCGGAGTTCATGGCCTATCGCACGACCAAGCTTGGCGGCACCGTGCACGCCCAGACCGATATCTGTGATCCGGCCGACCTGACCAGCCTGTTCGTGAAGAAGTAGAGGGCCGGACGAGGTGGGGGGCTACATCGTCCGGCGGATCCTGGCCTTGATCCCGCTCATACTGATCCTGTCGGCTCTGGTCTTCGCGCTCAGCTTCCTCATTCCCGGCGATCCGGCCCGAACGCTGGCCGGCGGTTTGAAGGCCACGCCTGAGCGGGTGGCTTTGGTTCGCAAGCAGCTGGGCCTGGATCGGCCGGTGTATGTCCAGTACGGGCACTGGGTCGGCCACGCCTCCACCGGGAATCTCGGCAAATCCCTCCTGGACAACGAGACAGTGGGTAGCCAGATCAAGGCCCGCTTCCCGGTGACACTGAGCCTGGCCCTCGGGGCCATGGTCGTCACCCTCCTCATCGGGATCCCGGCCGGAATTTTGGCCGGCACCCACCCGGGCACCTTCATCGACCGGCTGGTGACCTTCGGCACCAGCGCGGCGATCGCCATGCCGGATTTCTGGCTGGCCATGATCCTCGTGGTGGTGTTCGCGGTGAAGCTGCACATGCTGCCGGCCATCGGCTACATCCACCCCACCGCCTCACCTGTCGACTGGATCACCCATCTTTATCTGCCCTGTTTCGGCCTTGGCCTGGGCGGAGCGGCCAGTATCGCCCGGTTGTTGCGGGGTTCGTTGGTGGACGTGCTCGAGCAGGACTACATCCGGACGGCCGGTGCCAAAGGACTTAAGCCACGGACGATCGTGCTCAAGCACGCCCTGAAGAACGCGGCCATGGCTCCCATCACCGTGCTCGGCATCCAGTTCGCCTACCTGCTGGGCGGCACCGTGGTCCTGGAGCAGATCTTCTCGATCCCCGGCATGGGCCAGTACTTCTTCAATGCTCTCGTGCGCAAGGACCTTCCTGTCATCCAGGGCGTCACCCTGGTCGTGGCGATCACCTTCGTCGTCGTCAACCTGACCGTCGACGTCCTCTACGCGTACGTCAATCCCAAGGTCCGGCTGGCATGAGTGCCGACGCGGAGACGCCGTGGCGGCGAACGGCGAGGCGGTTCGCCAAGAATCCGGCGGCGATGGTCGGCTTGATCTTCCTGGGCCTGGTGGTGGTGATGGTCCTGCTGGCGTCGTTCTTCTCGCCGTACAGTCCGAGCACCCAGGACCTGCGCATGATCAACACGGGGCCGTCGGGCAGGCACTGGCTCGGCACCGATTTTGTCGGGCGGGACATCCTCTCCCGGGTGATCTACGGGGGACGGGCGTCGATGGAGGTCTGCGTCGTCGTTGTCATCCTGGCCGTGGGCGTTGCCCTGCCCCTCGGACTTATCACTGGTTACATCGGCGGCTGGCTCGACTCGGTGATCATGCGCATCATGGACGCCCTCTTCACCTTCCCCGCGCTGATCCTGGCGCTGGCGGTCGCTGCTCTTCTGGGCCCAAGTGTCGGGCACGCCGCCATCGCTATCTCCATCCCGTTCGTGCCCGGCTTCGTCCGCGTCATCCGCGCCCAAGTGTTGGCGGTCCGCGAGGAGACCTACGTCGAGGCGTCGCGATCGGTCGGCGTCGGCCGTTCCCGGATGCTGCGAAAGCACATCTTTCCCAACGTCGCCTCGCCGCTGATCGTGCAAGTGGCGCTGAGCTTCGGCTACGCCCTGCTGGCCGAGGCCGGACTGAGCTTCCTCGGCTTCGGTGTCCAACCCCCCAATTCCAGTTGGGGCACCATGCTGCAATCGGCCTACAGCTTCATCCTGGACAAGCCCTGGCCGCTCCTCCCGCCGGGGCTGGCCATCATGCTGACGGTCCTGGCCTTCAACCTGGTCGGTGACGGGCTGCGCGACAGCCTGGGCCGTGAGATCTTCGTGGTGAAGGCCGAGAAGTGACCAAGCTGGAGGCGAGCGTGGCCAACCAACGGGCCGGCGAGGACATTCTCGCCGTCGAGGGGCTCAACGTCAGCTTCGCCACCGCGTCGGGATGGCTGCCGGTGGTGGAGAACGTGGGCTTCAAGGTGGGCCGGGGGGAAACCCTGGGCCTGGTGGGGGAGAGCGGTTCCGGCAAGACGGTGAGCGCGTTGGCCATCATGGGATTGCTCCCGTCACGGTCAAGCCGGGTCACGGGCACGACCATGCGATTTGACGGCCGCGAGCTGACCGGACTGTCGGCGGAAGAGATGCGCCGACTCCGCGGCAACGAGATCTCCATGATCTTCCAGGAGCCGAT
>CAXMLU010000543.1:0-3212 GCA_964194255.1 uncultured bacterium | reverse complement strand
GCCCACCACCGCCCTCGACGTGACCATTCAGGCTCAGGTCCTTGACCTCATGCGCCGCTTACAGCGTGAGTTCGGGATGGCCATGCTCTTCGTGACCCACGACCTCGGAGTGGTGGCCGAGATTTGCGACCGGGTGACCGTGCTCTACGCCGGCGAGGTGGTGGAGCAGGCCGGCGTCGACGACCTCTTCGCCACGCCTCACCACCCGTACACCGAGGGGCTCCTGGCATCCATGCCCACGACGGCCCCACCGGGTGAGCCGCTACGAGTCATCCCCGGCCAGGTGCCGCGTCCCGATCAGTTTCCCGTCGGCTGCCGATTCCATCCGCGGTGCTCGTACGGAACGGCGGTGTGCTCGTCGGGCCCAATGCCCCTGGCATCGGTCGGCGCCGGCACGACCCGCTGCATCCGCCACGCCGAATTGGCGCTCTCCGGCACGGCCTGGACGGAACCGGTCACCTTCATCCGGCTGGAGTCGGCCGTCGCCCGCCCGGCGCCACTGCTCGACGTCCGAGGCCTCTCCAAGGAGTTCCCTGTCCACTCCGGTCTGCTCAAGCGGGTCACGGGCCACGTGCGGGCGGTCGACGGCATCGATCTGGATATCGCCACCGGCCGCACCCTTGGCCTGGTTGGGGAGAGCGGATCGGGCAAGTCGACGGCAGCCCGCCTCATCCTCCGGCTCATCGAACCGACTGCGGGCACAGTGCTCATGGACGGCAAGGACATCACGGCCATGGGCGAATCCGAGTTGCGCCGTGCCCGCCGCGACATGCAGATCGTCTTTCAGGATCCGTACTCATCGCTTGATCCCCGCGCCACCATCGCGGCCACGGTGGGCGAGCCCCTCGAGGTCCACCTGGGAATGCGCGGCGCCAAGCGTGACGATCGAGTGGCCGAACTGCTGGACACGGTTGGCCTCGGCCGCCATCTCCTCCGTCGCTACCCCCACGAATTCTCCGGAGGCCAGCGCCAGCGCATCGCGGTGGCCCGCGCCCTCGCCCTGGATCCGCGTCTGCTGATCTGCGATGAGCCGGTGAGCTCCCTGGATGTGTCAACCCAATCCCAGGTGATCAACTTGCTCTCCGCATTGCAGGCCGACCTCGGCCTGACCTGTCTCTTCATCGCCCACGACCTGTCCGTGGTCCGCCACATCAGCGACCGCATCGCGGTGATGTACCTCGGCCGGATCGTGGAGGTCGGCGATGCCGAGCAGGTGTACACCCGCCCGACCCATCCCTACACGGCGGCACTGCTGTCGGCCATCCCGGTGCCCGATCCAGCCATTCAGCGCATCCGTCAGCGGATCGTGCTGCAAGGCGACATCCCGAGCCCGCTGGCGCCACCGTCGGGCTGCCGTTTCCACACCCGCTGTCCCTTTGCCATGGAGGTCTGCACCCATGACGACCCACCGCCCTACACGACGGCGGAGGGCACCACCGTGGCCTGCCACCTGCATCAGCAGGGTCCCCGGCTGGAGGGAAAGCCCGTGAGTCTATTGACCAAGCGAGAAGGAGGAGGGGCATGAAGAGCATCAAACGAGGTGCCGTGGTGTTGGCCATTGTCGTCGTGGTGGGAGGGTGCGGCAGCAGCAAGAAGACGGCCGCGCCGGCGGCAACGACAACGCCAACGACTGCGGCGCCGACTACCACGACAGCGGCACCGACGACAACCACAGTGGCGCCGACGACGACAACTGCGGCGCCAGCCGCCCAAACCATGACACTCACGCCGAATACCGGCCTCAAGGACTTGCAGACGGTGCATATCGTGGCCAAGGGCTTCACACCCGGCGAGAAAGATATTGGCGTGAATGAGTGCGCCGACAAGGGGACCAACACTGGGGCCAACGATTGCGACCTGAAGGGAACGAAGGTGTCCATCCCAGACGCCAGCGGCACGATCACGATCGACTTCGTTGTCAAAAAGGGCCCGTTCGGTGGCAACAACATCGTGTGTTCGGCGACCCAGCCGTGTTTGGTGTCCGTCTCTCAACTGTCGGCTACGGCAACGGAGACGGCTACTCAAAACATCACCTTCGCCTAGGAGACTTTGTGGGCTTGGAGATCTCCATCGACCGAGAGGCGTGCATGGGCTCGGGCAACTGCTCGTTTTGGGCGCCGGGCGTATTCGACCTCGACGACGAGGGGGTGGCGGTGGTGATTGACGCCACCGCCGCCCCTGAGCAGAAGATCATCCTGGCGATGCAGGGCTGCCCCACCCAGGCCATCCGCCTGACACGCGACGGTGCACCGATCTAGAGTCTGACACTCACGTCAGGGTCTGGCAGCATACGGACCATGTCGATCGGCGTGAGCGAAGAACATGGCGAGTTGGCGCGGGGCGCCCGACGGTGGGCCGACGCGCACTGCCCACCATCCGAACCGCGCTCCTGGCTCGATGGTCAGCGACCGCTCCGGCCCCAGTTCTGGGCCGATCTCAGCGCCATGGGCTGGCTCGGCTTGCACCTGGATGCCGAGCACGGCGGTGAGGGCTACGGGGTGGCAGAGCTGGTGGTGGTCCTCGAGGAACTGGGCCGGGTTTGCGCGCCCGGCCCATTCGTTCCGACCGTGCTAGCCGCCGCCATCCTCGAAGCCGGTGGCGCAACCGGCGCGCTGGCCGACATTGCCGCCGGGCGACGCATTGCCGCGGTCGCCTTCGCCGGTTCCGATCACGTGCTGGCCGGAGGCCGTCCCGACCTGATGGTCGTGCTCGGCGCGGACGATCGCTGGTGGGCGGTCGATGCCGCCGACTGCCGCTTCGAGATCGTTCCCAGCCTGGACGAGACGCGGCCGATGGTGTCGGTCGGGGTTGAGCCGGGAACTGGCCGGCGCCTGACCGGCGTCAGCTCCGCCTGGGGACGCGACCTGGCGGCCCTGTTGCTGTCCGCGGAGGCGGTCGGAGCGGCCGGGTGGTGCCTCGACACGGCGGCCGCCTATGCCAAAGTCCGCGAGCAGTTCGGCCGGGCCATCGGCGAGTTCCAGGCGGTGAAGCACCGGTGCGCGGACATGCTGGTCGCGGTGGAGGAGGCGAAGGCAGCCACGTGGGATGCCGCCCGGGCGTGGGCCGCCCGACCGGGGTCGGACGAGGCCAGCTTGGCCATCTCCGTGGCGGCCGCCCTGGCGCCATCCGCCGCCTTCCGGTGCGCCAAGGACTGCATCCAGGTGCTCGGGGGCATCGGCTTCACGTGGGAGCACGACGCCCACCTCTACCTC
>CAXMLU010000542.1:0-3627 GCA_964194255.1 uncultured bacterium | reverse complement strand
CTCGACGAGATCGAGAAGGCCCACCCGGATGTGTTCAACGTGCTGCTTCAGGTGCTCGACGACGGCCGGCTCACCGACGGCCAGGGCCGGACGGTCGACCTCACGAACGTCGTCCTGATCATGACGTCGAATTTCCCCGGAGACGTTCGTCAGGCGTTCAAGCCAGAGTTCCTCAACCGCATCGACGAGATCATCCGTTTCCGCTCGCTGACCGAAGAGGACATCGTGCACATCGTCGAGATCCAACTGCGCGACCTCGATCGACGGGTCGCCGCGCGGCGTCTCTCGCTGGTGGTCACGGATCGGGCCAAGGCGTGGCTGGCGGCCACGGGCTTCGACGAGGCCTACGGCGCCCGGCCGCTGAAGCGGCTGATCCAGCGGGAGATCAGCGATGCACTCGCCCTGGCGCTGCTGGAGGGCCGCTACCCCGAGGGATCCACGGTGACCGTCGACACCGATGGTGACGATCTGGTGCTGGGATAGGCGAAACTACGGGGGCGTGAGCGCCTCCTGGAATTCCCCTCCGGCTGGACCATCCGCGTCGGCCCCGCCCCCATCCCCCGGGTTCCGGCCGGCCGGCCGGCCCCGCCCGGTCCTGATCGCCGCCATCGGGCTCGCCGTGGTGGTGATTGCCGCGGCCGTCATCGCCATCGGGTCCAACCGTTCGACCACGCTGGTGGGCGACCCCACCCAGCTGGCGGCCGGGGCGCCGGTGGCGGCGGCCAAGAGTGCGCTCGGCCCACCGTTGGCGCCGCTCGCCTCGGTGCCGGCCGCCGATCCCAACTCGGTGCAGAGCCGACTGCCGGAGATCGTGAAGTTCGTTGAGGATCGTCGTGGCCTCAAGTTCAAGACGCCGGTCAAGGTCACTGCGCTCGACGACGTCGCGTTCCGCCAGCACATCGCCAACGGCACCCAGACGGCCAAGGACACGGCCAACCTGGAGAACGCGGCCAAGGAGCTCAAGGCGTTCGGGCTCATCGGCCTGAGCGTGGATGTGACCAAAGCAGAACAAGCGTTGCTCGGCGGATCGGTGGTCGGCCTCTATGACAAGAAGGCCAAGGAGCTCTTCGTCCGGGGCACGAAGGCGACCCCGTACGTCCGCGAGGTGCTCGCCCACGAGCTGACCCACGGCCTGCAGGATCAGTGGTTCGGCCTCAGCCGGCCGCAGCTCGACAACGCGTCCGACGAGAGCGGCGAGGCGTTCCTGGGGCTGGTGGAGGGCGATGCCGAGACCATTCAGTCGGCGTACCGGGCGTCGCTCTCGCCGCCGGAGCAACAGCAAGCGGCCGACGAGGAGAGCGCCATCGGGGGCACGCTCGACAAGAGCATCCCGCAGGTGCTGGTCGACATCCTGGTGTTCCCGTATGTGATTGGACCGCAGTTCGTGGGTGCGCTCATGCAGTCTGGGGGTCAGGCCCGCCTGGACGCCGCCTTCAAGAACCCGCCGACCACGACCCGCCAGCTTCTGGACCCGAACGTCTATCTGGCCGGCCAGGGAGCGGTGCCGATCGCCTTGCCGTCGGCGGACGGGCCGGTCTTCGATAAGAGCGTCCTCGGCGAGTACGGCCTATTGCTCCTCCTCGAGGAATCATTCAGCCCGCCCCAGGCGGGCGCGGCCGCCAGTGAGTGGGGCGGCGACCAGTACGTGGCCTGGCAGACCGGCACCCGCATCTGCGTACGCACCAACCTGATCGCCTCCGGCCCTTCTTCCGT
This sequence comes from uncultured bacterium, assembly GCA_964194255.1. Lineage (GTDB taxonomy): Bacteria > Actinomycetota > Acidimicrobiia > Acidimicrobiales > CAXMLU01 > CAXMLU01. The sequence continues at coordinate 1,914 of CAXMLU010000542.1, read as the reverse complement.
CCTAGCCGCTGCCCTGGTGGAGTGGGCCAAGAAGCACCCGAAGGCCAGCGTCTCCGGTTCCGGCCCGTTCGTCATAACCGCCTGCACTTAGTTGTTTGGCCCGGCCGGGGTCCCTATCCCACCGGTGGGGCGGCCTCCTCGAGTTGCGCGCGCGGAGATAGCTGTTGGGCGAGCACGGCGGCGCGCAGGTTGGCACCGTCGCCTCATCCCGTGTGCTCCGCCAGGTTGCGCGCGCGGAGATGCCTGTTGGGCGAGCACGGCGGCGCGCGCAGGTCGGCGCCTGGCCCGGCCGCGTCCGAGGCAAAAACGCGCTCCTGGTCGCCTGGCGCGGCCCTTTCCCCTCACAAAGTGGTTGACGAGTGGGGGGTGGGGGAGTAGGGTGGCGCGGAGTGGTGCAAAGGGGAGGGGCCCAGGGGCACTGCGAGGTGCGGAGTGAGGCGAGACACGATTGGCGCGATTCTTCGGGAGGTACGAGCACTCGCTCGACATCAAAGGACGGGTGATCCTGCCCGCCCGGTTTCGACGCGAACTCGGGACGACCGCCCTGCTGACGAAGAACAACGACCGCTGCTTGGCGCTGTGGACCGAGGACGCGTTCGAAAAGAAGCTGTCGGAGATGGAGGTGCTGCAAGAGGAGGGCCGCGAGCAGCGCAATCTGGCCAGGGTGTGGGCCCAGGGCGCGACCGAAGTGGAGATCGACCGACAGGGACGAGTGGCGATCCCCGGTTTTCTGCGGGAGTTCGCCCGGCTCGAAGGCGAAGTGCTCATCAATGGCGCCATCAACCGCGTGGAGTTGTGGGATCCGTCGGTGTGGGAGGAGCGGATTGCTCCCAGCGAGCGACGGTTGACCGAGGAGGACGACCCTCAGCAGACCATCCAGCAGGACTGAGCCGTGGCCGGCTCATGCGCAGCCCCTCGACCGGTGAGGTGGAAGACCCCTACTCCGCCCTCTTCCATCAAGGTCGCTCGGGGAGAAAACCGATCGGCGCGCCGCCGGTCGGGGGGCTGCGGATGAGCCCGGCCTTCACCCATCGGCCGGTCATGCTGGCCGAGGTCGTCGAGCTCTTCGCTCCCGTACCGCCGGGTGTCGTGGTTGATGCCACCGTCGGGGGGGGAGGGCACGCCTCGGCCATCCTCAACGCGCATCCCCATCTGTCCGTGTTGGGGCTCGACCAGGATCCCGATGCGGTGGCCGCCGCCACCGAATCGCTGGCTCGCTTCGGCGACCGGGCGCGGGTCGTGCACGCCCGTTTCGACCACCTGCGCGACCACGTCGGGAGTACGCCGCTTTCGGGCGCGCTGTTCGACCTCGGCGTCAGTTCGCCTCAGCTCGACCGCCCCGAGCGGGGCTTCAGCTATCGGGCCGATGGCCCGCTCGACATGCGCATGGATCCCTCGACAGGAAGGACGGCCGCCGACATGGTGAACACCACTTCCGAACGAGGCCTGGCCGGCATGATTGCCGCCAGCGGGGAGGCCCGCTTCGCCGGGCGCATCGCCAGAGCGATCGTGGCGGCCCGTCCGATTACGACGACCGGTCAGCTGGCGGAGGTGGTAAGGACGGCCATACCGGCGGCCGCCCGCCGCCACGGCGGCCATCCTGCCCGGCGAGTGTTCCAAGCGGTGCGGCTCGAGGTCAACGAGGAACTCGAGGTGCTTCCGGGAGCGATCGACGACGCGGTCGACCTCCTGGCACCAGCAGGCCGCATCGTGGTCCTCTCCTACCATTCCGGTGAGGACCGAACCGTCAAGACGCGCCTGGCCGTGGCATCCACGGGCGGATGTGTCTGCCCGCCCGGCCTGCCGTGCGCGTGTGGAGCCGTCCCGGTCGTCCGTCTGCTCAATCGAGGAGCGCGTAAGCCTTCGGCCGCCGAGGTGGCCGAAAACCGCCGAGCCGAAAGCGCCCGGCTTCGG
>CAXMLU010000541.1:0-5399 GCA_964194255.1 uncultured bacterium | reverse complement strand
CCGCCGTCGGAGGCGACCAGCCGGTAGCCGTGGTCGGTCGCAGTGGCGGCCGTTCCCACGATGGGTCGGTTCAGGTGGAGGGCGCCGGCGGACCCAAAGTAGGCGGCGTCGCCGAAGGCGAAGGTGCCGCCATCGGAGGCCACCAGCCAATAGCCCCGCCCGGTGGGAGTGGCGGCCATCCCCCCGATGGGTTGGTTCAGGCGGATGGCGCCGGTGGACCCAAAGTAGGCGGCCAGCCGAACGCCACGTAGACCCGGCCGTTGGCGACGAGCAGCGCGGCCCTGCTGCTGGACGCTGGGATCAAAGCCGGGCGGGTCGATCGAACGGGTGAAACGCACCGCGCCGGTCACGGCGTCAAACGGCCACGAGTACGTGCCCAGGCCCGGCCACCTCGGCCATCGCGAAGACGGTGCCGCTGCTGGGATCGACGGCGGGCGTACCGGTGATGCCGAGCGGGTGGATGGTGTCGCAGCCGCTCGGCAGTCCGCTCGTCGCCGGAGCCCCCACATTGGTCGCCCAGAGGATCTGGCCATTGTGCTTGGTCGAGGCCGTACAGCGTGTCGTTCTCGGTGGCGACGATCACCCGTCCGGCCACCACAAGAGGTTCGGCGTAGATAGCGCCGTCGAGGTCGGGCGACGTCCACGCCGACGAGGTAGGGGAAAGGGTCGGGCCGCCGGAACCGTTGCCGGAACGCGACCCGTCGCCGTGGTATGTGGGCCACGGACCGAAGCCAGCGGGCCCCGTTCGCTCGACGCGGCCGGAAGGAACGCGAGCGCGAGACAGAGCACGCTCAGAACGCGCACCGTGGGGGTCATGGATGTTCCTCCGAGGGGGCCAGTCGGGGGCCAGAGGCCCGGGTCACGATAAACGAGGCCAGGGCGGTCGTCAGGGGGACCGATGCCACCAGGCCGATGCTCCCCACGAGCGTCCGCACAATTTCCTCTGCGACCAGGTCGCCTGAGAGCACATCGACCAGGTGGCGATTGGCCAGGGTGAAGACGAGCAGCAAGGGCAGCGCGGCTCCGGCGTAGGCCAGCACCAGCGTGTAGATGGTGGACGCGATGTGATCGCGTCCGATGCGCATGGCCGAGCGGTAGAGCTGGCCGAAACCGGCGTCTCCTCCCATGAGGCGCAGCTCCCAGACCGACGACGCCTGGGTCACGGTGGCATCGTTGATTACGCCGAGCGCGCCAATGATGGCTCCGGCCAGGATCAGGCCCTGCAGATTGATGCCCACGCCTGCGGACGGCAGGATCGTCCCTGCATCCGAGGACAAACCGGTGAGGTGGGCCGCCCCGACGAACACGGCGGACAGCACCGCCGTGAGCGCGAGCGCACACAGGGTGCCCAGCAGGGCAGTCGTCGTGCGCAGGCTGGCGCCGTGGGCGACGTAGAGGGTGAACAGCAGCACCACCGCGGCGGTGACCAGGGCCACCGCTGTGGCATCTCGACCGTCGGCGATGGCCGGCAACGTGAACGCGGCTAGCACGACGACCGTCACCGCCAAGCCGGCCAGCGCGGCCAGACCCCGCCAGCGGCCCAAGGCCACCACGACGACGGCGAAGAGCGCCGCCAACGCCAGAAGCGGGAACCGTCGCTGGTAGTCGCTGATGTAGTAGGTCACCCGGCCGGTGGGATCGGTCGAACGGCCCAGGACCAGCCGGTCGCCTTCACGGTACGGCCGGACGCCCGTCGATTCCTGCGTGTTGAGGAAAGTGGATGTGCCCGCGTCCGGTCCGCCGGTCACTTTTACGAACACCACGTCGCAGCGCCCCGGGCCGCAGGCACTCGACACCACATTGGTCACGGTGGCGTTGACCAGGTTTACCGGCGGGCCGAACACCGAGCTGCGATGCCGGGGCCCTGACGGCCAGAGGACGATAAGACCCACGACCGTGACGACGACGAAGCCGGCCACGGCCGCGGCGAGGGTTCGGCGCAGCGCCAGCGAGATGCGCACCCGATCGAGGTCAGCGTGGTTGCCGTGGGCCACCGCCCCATCCTTACTACTCTTCGCCCGTGCCACTGGATGACGCCGCCGCTTACCCAGGAGCGCGGAGGCCGGACCGCCACCGCGTCGTGCACCACGAAGGCGTGGCGCTCCATGTGGCCGAGTGGGGGGACGAGAACGCCCCGCCTCTGCTCCTCGCCCACGGCGGGTTCGACTTCGCCGGCACGTACGACGTGTTCGGTCCTCGCTTGGCGGTCGGAGGATGGCGGGCGGTCTCGTGGGACCAGCGCGGCCACGGCGACTCAGGCCACGCCGAACTGTATTCGTGGGACGCCGACGTTCGCGACGCGGCCGCCGTCATGAACGCGACCACGACCGATCCGATGCCGCTGATCGGCCACTCCAAGGGCGGCTCCCTGATGCTGCGGCTGGCCGAGTCGTGGCCCCACCGGGTGAGCCATCTGGTCAGCATCGACGGCATGCCGTCCCGGCGGCGCCAGCCGGACGTAGCCGAGCGGGAGCGGACCCGGTTGCTGTCCACCGAGCTGGGCGGCTGGCTCGATCACCGCCGGCGCACGGCCACGCTGATCCGCAAACCGGGCACCATCGAGGACCTGGCCCGGAGACGGGGTCGCATGAACCCCCGGCTGTCGAAGGACTGGCTCGAGTACCTGGTCACTGTCGGCGCCCAGGAGGATGTCGACGGCTGGCGGTGGAAGATCGATCCGCTCATCCGCCCCGGCGGCTTCGGGCCGTGGCGGCCGGAGTGGTCCAATCAAGGGCTCCCCGGTCTCGGGGTCCCCATGCTCGGCTTGCTCGGTCTCGTCGACGAGCCCATGGGTTGGGGAACCAAGCCGGCGGATCTGACCCACCTGCTGCCCGCCCACGCCGAACTGCAGGTGTTTCCTGATGTCGGGCACTTCATTCACATCGAGCGCCCGGCAGAGGTGGCCGACCTGGTTCTGGGGTTCCTGGCCGCGTGAGCGAGCGGGTACAGATGGCCCTGATGCATGGGCGGGTCCGACTGGCGCTGCATTGCCTTCGCGCCGGCGAGGGCCGGGCCCTCCTGCTGTTGCACGGTCTCGGTGAGCGCACGCCTGATGTCGTACCGGCCGAGCTGTCCGGTTGGCCGGGCGCCGTATGGGGGCTCGACTTCACCGGCCACGGCGCATCCACCGTGCCGCGCGGTGGGGGCTACACGGCCGAGATTCTCCTGGCCGACGCCGATACCGCCCTCGCCTCTCTCGGCTCCGCCACCGTGATCGGCCGAGGCATTGGCGCCTACGTCGCCCTCCTCATCGCCGGCGCCCGGCCGGCGCAGGTGCGCGGCGCGGTGTTGTGCGACGGACCTGGCCTCATTGGGGGCGGGCCGTCTCCCACCTCGCAGAGCATTCCGTCCGATCCGATGGAGGCCAACCGGGCTCCGGACTCCTGGGCCCTCCTCGAGCTGGCCCGCGACGTGCGGCCGCCTGACTACGCGGCCGCCTTCGTACGGGAAGCCACTCACCTGTCCGGACTCGACGTGCCGATCATGGTGTGTGCCCGCCTTCGGCCCGAGTGGCTGGCGGCCGTGGTCGCCGACCCTGGCGTGGTCGAGACCAACCTGGCCGACGCCCTGGCCCTGTGCGCCGACCTCGGCGCCGCGCCATGAGCCGGCGGGGGTGGATTGTCCTGGTCCTGGCGTTGGTCGTGGTCGCCGGCGCGGCGCTGGTGGTTGTCACGGCCGGCAACGCCCACACCGGCCGCCCCGCCCCCGCCGCCGTTCCGGGGCCGGATGGGGCCGCCAATGACTACCTGGCGGCGTGGGGCAAGGGCGACTGGACGGCGATGACCGGCGTGGTCGCCGGCGCCCGACCAGACTTCGCCACCATCCACCAAGGCGAGATCTCCGATCTCATGGTGGTATCGGCCACCTACAGCCTCGTCCCCCCGATGCGCGTGACCGGAGACCAGGCCGACGGCACGTTTCGGGCTCATCTCCGCCTGCGGGGACTCGGCGACTGGGACTACACCAACCATTTCTCGATGGTGCGCCGGACCGGACAGTGGCTGGTGGCGTGGACCCCCCGAACCCTTTTCCCCGATCTGGCCTTGGACCGGAAGTTCGCCCGATCGCGGACGCTGCCCGCGCGCGCCGACATCCTGGCAAGGGACGGCACCGCGCTCACCGCCCAGACCTCGGTCGTCGCCATCGGCATCGAGCCGAGCCATATCAAGGATCGAGCCTCCGTGCTCTCCACCCTGGCGCGGAGCCTCGGCGTCGATCCGGTTCCGGTGGCCGCCGCCCTGTCGGCTCCGAGTGTCCGCCCCAACGACTTCGTGCCCGTCGAGGAGGTGACCGATCAGGCCTTCGTGCCGTTGCGGCCGGTGCTGGCCCCGGTACCGGGCATCGTCTTTCAGCACAAGACAGCTCGGCTGGCCGCCACGCCCGATCTGTCGGCCCACGTGGTCGGCCACGTCGGTCAACCCACCGCCGAGCAGTTGACCAAGCTCGGGGACGTGTACCTGCCGGGCGATCTGGTCGGCCTCTCAGGCGTCGAGGCCGCTGACGAGGCGCAGTTGCGGGGGACACCGTCCGGCCAAGTCAAGGTGATCGACAGCCGCGGCGGCACGGTGTCGGTCGCCAAGACCTTCACGGGCACGGACGGCAAGCCGGTGGCCACCACCCTGGATCTGCCCACGCAACAGGCGGCCGAGAAGGCGTTGACCGGAGTCACCCAGCCGGCCGCGTTCGTCGCTGTGCAGCCGTCGACGGGCGACATCCTGGCCGTTGTCAGCAGGCCGCTCAACGCCTTCGATCGGGCCCTCGACGGCAAGTACCCTCCCGGGTCCACCTTCAAGGTGGTCACCTCGGCCGCCCTGCTGGCCGGCGGGGTCACGCCCGATCAGCAGACGACGTGCCCGCCGAGCGTGACGGTGGACGGCAAGGCGTTCAAGAACTTCGAGGGAGAAACCAGCTCGTCGTTGCCCTTCCATCGGGCCTTCGCCATCTCGTGCAACACCGCCTTCGTGCAACTGGCCAGCAAGCTGGCTCCGACCGACCTGGAGGCGGCCGCCAAGGAGTTCGGATTCGGCGCCACTCCCGTCATCGGCGTTCCCGCCGTCGGCGGCTCTTACCCTGCGCCCGCCGACGCCGCCGACAAGGTGTCGTCGGCGATCGGCCAGGGTCGGGTCACGGCCAGCCCACTCCAGATGGCCACCGTGGCGGCCGCAGTCGATGCCGGGGTCTGGCACTCGCCCCACCTCACCGGTCCGCCTCCGCCCGATCCCGGGTTGCCGGCTCTGTCCGCCGACGTCGACCAGAACCTCAGAACGCTCATGGCCGAGGTGGTCACCAGCGGCACCGGCACGGCCGCCGCCCCCGGGGGCGGGACGCGGGTGTCGGGCAAGACCGGTACGGCCGAGTTCGGCACCGCCAACCCGCCGATGACCCACGCCTGGTTCATT
>CAXMLU010000540.1:0-1873 GCA_964194255.1 uncultured bacterium | reverse complement strand
GTAGAAGTGGTCGTCCTCGTACCACCGGTTGTAGGTGTGCTCGTGGCCCGGGTGAGGCTCCACCATGGTGATCAGGGCGGCGCCGATGGCGACGTCGTACGGGCCCTCGGCGGGAAGGGTCGAGTAGGGACTCCGCGGGCGGGGCTCGGTCATGGATGGACCTTAAGGGAGGCGTCTGCATCGCGGTGCACGCCGCGGAGCCCGGCCCACGCCAACTCGGCTATCCGGCGGGCGAGCACGATCGGGTCGGCGTCGGGACCGACGGGCGCGCCGAGCTGGCGGCCGGCCGCCCGCTGGGCCACCCAGCGCCGGCTGGTGCTCTCGGCCAGACCAACGATGCCGTGGGCGAGGAACAGACGGTGTTCATCGTCGAGGTCGGCCTCGACGAGGACGGCCACGGCTTCGGCGATGGTGTCCTCCACCCGGCGCACCGCCTCGGCGAACTCCTCGTCGCGCCGAGCCCCGCTGCCGAACAGCAGCCGGAACGCGCTCTCCCGGCCGGCGACGAATTGGTAGTAGGCGGTGAAGCCGGCTTCGACCTGCTGACGCGGTCCGACCGCGGCCGCGACGGCGGCGGTGATCTCCTCGAGCAACTGGTTGCCGACGTCCTCGAGAAGCTCGAGGTACAGCGAGCGTTTTGAGCCGAAATGTTGGTAAAGAACGGGTTTGGTGACTCCAGCCGTCACGGCCACCTGGTCCATCGAGGTCCCGTGGTATCCCTCCGCCGCGAACACCTCGAGCGCGACGTCGAGCAGTTGCCGGCGACGGCGGGCGGCGGGGAGGCGGACAACCACGACGCACACGCTACCGGGCACCTCACCCGGCGTGCCGAACCGATCATTCTGCGCGAACCGGTGGCTTGACGGGACTTTCTCCAAAAAGAAGAGAAGGAAGAGGGCCTTGTGTGCCGAAGACTGATGACGTGGGCCCGGAGAAAGCCGCACCGCCGAAGGATTCGACCAGGCCGCCGCAGCCGTCGCGGCCCGCTCCCGCCCGTCGTCCGGGTCTGGGGATGATCGCGACGCGGGCGCGCCGGCGGCGCTTCCGCCGCACGGAGCCGCCCAGCTGGTGACCGCTGGGGTGGGACCCGGCGGTCACGCGATGAGCGCTTGCGCGAAGAGCCGACGGTTCAGTAGGCGATGACCGAGCGGGCCACCTCGCCGGTCTTCATGGCGTCGAAGGCTTCGTTCACCTGCTCGATGCTGATGGTGCGCGAGATCAGCTCGTCCAGCTTGAGCTCGCCCTTTTTGTAGAGGTCGACCAATTTGGGCACGTCGCGGCGTACGTCCGATGACCCGTACCAGCAGCCCTTGATGGTCTTCTCGGCGAGAACCATCCCGAAGAAGGCGGGCAGGTTGACCATGGCGTCCATTTTCGGCACCCCGACCAGGATGGCCTGGCCGCCTCTGCGGACCATGGTGATCGTCTGGTCGATCGTCTGCTGCAGACCGATGACCTCGAAGGCGACGTCGGCCCCGCGCTGTTCCGTCATGCTCATCACCTGAGAGACCGGGTCGCCCTGGGAGGCGTTCACGGTGGCGGTGGCGCCGAACTCCTTGGCCATCTGCAGCTTGATCTCGTTCATGTCGATGGCGATGATCTCGCCGGCCCCCGCGATCCGTGCGCCCTGGATGACGTTCAGACCGACGCCGCCGCAGCCCACGACGGCCACGACGTCGCCCTTGCGGATGCTGGCCGTGTTGAGGGCTGCTCCCGTTCCGGTAAGCACGCCACAGCCGATCAGGGCGGCCACCTTCATGTCGAGATCCGAGGGGATTTTGACGGCCCCGATGGCCGGGACGATTGTGACTTCGGAGAACGTCCCGGATGCCGCCATCTGGTAGAGCGGGCCGCCCTGGGAGGTGAACCGGGT
>CAXMLU010000539.1:0-5571 GCA_964194255.1 uncultured bacterium | reverse complement strand
AACATGGACTTCAAGAACATGCTGGAGCGGGAGCGCCTCGAATCCAAGAAGATCTCGAAGACCCAGTCGGTCACCAGTCAGCTCGAGAACGGCATCGCCGCCGATGATGTCCACATCGGACCCTCCGACCACGTGCCCTGGCTGGAAGACCGCAAGTGGGCTTACATCCGGCTCGAGGGCCGGAACTTCGGCGATGTGCCGCTCAACATCGAGCTCAAGCTCGAGGTGTGGGACTCCCCCAACTCGGCGGGTGTCATCATCGACGCCGTGCGTTGCGCCAAGATCGCCAAGGACCGGGGCATCGGCGGCCCGCTGATGGGCCCGTCCGCCTACTTCATGAAGTCGCCACCTGTGCAGTACCACGATGACGTGGCCCACCAGATGGTCGAGGACTTCGCCGCCGGCGGGGCCTGAGCACCCCCGTGCCGACGGACAACGCCGCCGCCTGGGATCGTCATTCGGCGGGTTACCAGGAGGGGGCTCGGCTCTCGACCGACGTCGCCCACTACGGTCCGGACATCGGCACCGAGGCCGACTACCGGCTCCTCGGCGAGCTCAAGGGCAAGCGGGTTCTTGAGCTCGGGTGTGGCGGTGCACAGTGCTCGATCGCCTTTGCCAAACAGGGCGCGACCGCGATCGGTGTCGACTTCTCCGCCGAACAGCTGGCGTTCGCGCGGCGATTGTGCGAACGGGAAGAGGTCCGCCTCGAGCTGCACCTCGGTGACCTGGCCGACCTGGCCTTCCTCCGAGCCGACACGATCGACCTGGTGTTCTCGGCGTACGCCTTCGGCTACGTGGAGGACCTCAACCGGGTGTTTCGCCAGGCTCACCGCGTGCTCAAGGTGGGCGCACCGCTCGTCTTCAGCCTCCCTCACCCGGCCTACGACATGATCGATGACGATTCGGCCGAGCCTTTGCTTATCCGGCGCCCGTACTTCGATCGGTCGCCGATCGATTACGAGTACAACGGCATCGGCTTCACCGATTACCACCACACCATCGCCGACCTGTACATGAGCCTGGCGCGGGCCAGCTATCGCGTGGACCTGATCATGGAGCCGGAGCCAACCGCGGCTGGGCCTCGCAGCCCGTTCTGGCGGCCGCCGTTCACCAGCGTGCCGCGTACGCTCATCGTGCGGGCCCGCAAAGAGGGGAATTAGATCTCCTCGACCCACGCCGCATAGCTGTTCGCGAACAGCGCCGGCATCCCACCGCTGTGGAGGAACACGACCGGCTGGTCCGGTGCCAGGAGACCGGCCCGACGGGCGTGAATCAACCCCGGCCATGGCCTTGCCCGTGTACACCGGATCAAGGATGAGGCCTTCCAGACGCGCCGCCAGATCCAGCGCCTCGCGGCACGCTGGCGTGGGCGCTCCATACCCGTCGCCGAAGCGATCGTGATCGATCTGGACGGTCCCCAGGGGTGCCGGTAGTCCAGCCGCGGCGGCCGTGTCGATGGCCTTGGCGGGGACGGTGACATCGAGATCCGGCCGGGTGCCCACGTCGACACCAAGGACCCGGGCGTGATCGCCAAGGCCGGCCACCAGACCGGCGTGGGTGCCTCCCGATCCGTCGGCACAGACCACAGTGAAAGGCTCGTCCCATTGCGACGCCATTTCCTGGGCGCCGGTTACGTAGCCGAGCGCGCCAATCGTCGACGCGCCTCCAACCGGGAAGACATAGGGCCGGCGACCGGCCTCGACCAAGCGAGCCGCCGCCGCCTCGATGGCGGCCTCCATCCCGTAGTAGTCGAGATCACCACCCCACACGATGTCGGGGCGCAGTACGTAGTCGAGCACGACGTTGCCGGTCGGCTGAGATGGCGGGGTGCTGCCAAGCACGACCGTGCACGCCAGCCCCAGTTGGTTGGCGGCCGCCGCCGTCATGCGCACGTGATTCGACTGTCGACCGCCGCCGGTAACCAGCGTGTCGGCCCCCGCCGCTTGCGCCGCAAAGCACAGGAACTCCAGCTTGCGCGCTTTGTTGCCGCCACCGGCCAAGCCCGTGCAGTCGTCCCGTTTCACCCGGAGCTGGCTCGGTCGCATGCCAAGCTCGGCGCCGAGGCGGTCCATCGGTTCGAGCGGTGTCGGGAGGTGAGCCAGCGACAACCGGTCGGCGAGCACGGACGGGACGCTACCGTCAGTGCGTGACCGCAGCGCTCCGCACGCTGGTGGCGGCGGTGAACGCCGCCCTCGACGACCCCGGCCTGGGCGACGACCGGGCCCGGCTCGAAGATCTGAAGCCGGCCATGTCGGCCCTGCTCGCCGATCGCGATCCGCTGCCCGCCAGCGCCGAGGAGCCCCTCGACGGGGCGGCGGTGGGCAACCTGCTTCATGTCGACCCTGCTGGTCGCTACCACATCCTCGCCGTCGTCTTCCCCGAGGGGACGTCGAGCGGTGTGCACCACCACGGGTGCTGGGGACTCATCGGGTACCTATGGGGCGGCGACGAGGAGACTCGCTTCCGGCCCGCGGCCACCCGTCCAGACGGCCGGGTCGAGTTGGCCGAAGTGTCGCGACACGTGTGGCATCAGGGAGATATCACCGAGCTGCTGACGGACGCGGGCGACGGTGGCTGGCACCGGGTCAGGAACCCCGGTCCGGGCGTGGGCGTAAGCGTCCACGTGCTGTGTCGCACTCCGGGCGAGCACCCGCATGAATTCTGGGATCGGTCGTCCGGCCTGGTGGTCCCCTTTCCCTTCGTCGAGCGAGCCCCCGGCCGCTGGCGGGCGGAGCTCGCCTAGCCTCTGGCCCCATGCGCGTCGGTGAGCTCGACATCCTGGCCGTACTCGATGGGGTAGCTCGGATGCCGCCGGGGGAGGCTTTCGCCGGCAAGGGGGCACAGGCCGCCGATTGGGCACCGCACCGCCAGTTTCTGAGCGACGACGGGATGCTCGAACTGGCGCTCGGCGGCTTCCTGGTCCGGGGCGGCGATGACCGGGTGGTGCTGGTCGACGCCGGGATCGGCACGGTGAAGGTCGGGCCGTTCGAAGGCGGGATGCTGTTGGCCAGTCTGGCCGAGCACGGTGTGGCACCGAGCGACATCACCGATGTGGTGTTTACCCACCTTCACTTCGACCACGTGGGCTGGGCCACCCAACAGGGCGCGGTGATCTTCCCCAACGCCACCTATCGTTGTGACGCCCGCGACTGGGAGCACTTCGTCGTCGGGCCTGACGGCGGTGCGGCCCGCAAGCTCACACCCATCGCTGATCGTCTGGAGACCTGGGAGCACAGCGGCCCGCTGCTTCCGGGAATCGACGTGCAGGCCGCTCGCGGTCACACGCCGGGCAGCGCCATCGTCGTCCTTTCCTCAGGTTCGGCCCGGGCCATGCTGCTCGGCGACGTGGTCCATTGCCCGGTGGAGTTGCTCGACGACGAGTGGTCCGGGATGGGCGATGTCGATCCCGTTTTGGCGCAGCGGACCCGAGTCGCCCTGGCCCGCGAGCTCGAAGGCAAAGACGTGCCCGTGGCCGCCGCCCACTTCCCCGGGCTCCACTTCGGCCGGCTCCTGCCGGGCGTGGGCAAGCGCTCCTGGATCGTGACCGCCTGACTCCTTACCGCTCCTCGTGAGCCCACCAGGCATCGAGGCGACGGTGGGCCTCCTCCTCGCCGAGGGGTCCCTCCTCTAGGCGGAGCTCGAGCAGGAACGCCAGTGCCCGGCCGACGGCGGGTCCCGGCTTGATGCCGAGATGCTCCATCACCTGGACACCGTCGATGTCGGGCCGCAGGGCCTTGACCTGCTCCCGCGCTTCGAGCTCGGCGATGCGCTCCTCGAGCTCGTCCATGCGCTGGGCCAGCTCCTCTGCCTTCCTTCGATTGCGTGTCGTGCAGTCGCAACGGGTGAGCTCGTTGAGCTCCTCCAGCAACGGACCCGCGTCGCGCACATAACGGCGCACGGCCGAATCGGTCCACCCCATCCGGTAGGTATGGAACCGGAGGTGCAGCTCCACCAACCGGCTGACGGCCTCGATGTCCTCGCTTGAGTACTTGAGGGCGCGCATCCGGTCGCGGGTCATGCGGGCGCCGACCACCTCGTGGTGGTGGAACGACACGCCCGCCGGACCGAACGATCGGGTCTTGGGTTTTCCGACGTCATGGAACAGCGCGGCCAGCCGCACGATGCGCTTCTTCGGACTGGTCTTCTCCACTACCGCCACGGTGTGGGCGAGGACGTCCTTGTGCTGATGGATCGGGTCCTGCTCCAAGCCCAACGCCGGCAGCTCCGGCAGGAACTCATCGGCCAGACCGGTCCGGACCAGGAACCACAGACCTTCGGTCGGACGGGGGGTCACCAGCAGCTTGTCGAGCTCGTCTCGGATGCGCTCGGCGGACACGATGGAGAGCCGGGCGCTCATCTGTTGAACGGCCGCCACCAGCTCAGGAGTCGGCGACAGCCCGTACCCGGCGATGAATCGCCCGGCCCGGAGCATGCGCAGCGGATCATCGTTGAACGACTCCTCCGGCGACAGCGGCGTGGCCAGCCGACCGGCGCCGAGATCGTCGACGCCGCCGAACGGATCCACCAACTCCAAGCTGGGCAAGGCCAGGGCCATGGCATTGACCGTGAAGTCACGCCTGGCCAGATCCGCCTCCACCGCGTCCGCGAAGGTCACGTCCGGTTTTCGAGAATCCGGGTGGTACGCCTCGGCCCGGTGGGTCGTCACCTCATACCGTCGATCGCCGACCGAGAAGCCGATCGTCCCAAACCGCTTGCCCTGGGTCCACATCGCGTCGGCCCAGCCCCGCACCAGCGCCTCGATCTCATCCGGTCGGGCGTCGGTCGTGAAGTCCACATCGGGGACGTCTGACAACCGGCCGAGAATGGCGTCCCGAACCACGCCGCCGACCAGGTACAGCGTGTGGCCGGCAGCCGCGAACCGCTCGGCCACGGGCGTGACCTCCTCCAGCAACGGTCGCAAGCGCTCGGGAACCATGAGAGGCCGAGGCTACCTGGGGCAGGCGGAGCCCGGCCCCGGAGAGAAGCGGGATCTGGGAGGAGAGCGGCGGGGGCACATCCGCCGCTCTCTCCTCCCTTACTGACTTCGGACGATGGGGGGGTATGCGTCCGCCGTCAGGATGTGGGCATCAAACCCTCTTGTTGAAGGGCGATGCGGAAGTCGTGGGGATGCGACGAGGCCGTGATGGCATCGCGCAGGGTGACCAGGCCGTTCTTGAACAGGTTGAACAGGCTCTGGTCGAAGGTCTGCATGCCGTAGTACTCGCCCTCGGCAATGACTTCCTCGATCGACTCTTGGCCGTCGGGATCGAGGATACGGTCGAAGACGCGGCCGGTCATGACCATCACCTCGTTGGCGGGGACGCGACCCTTGCCATCGGCGCGCTCGAGCAGGCGCTGGCTGACCACGCCCTGCAACGACGAGGCGAGCGTCAAGCGGACCTGCTTGTGCTGGAACGGTGGGAAGAAGTCCACGATGCGGTTGACCGTCTCCGTGGCATTGGTCGTGTGCAAGGTGGAGACAACGAGATGGCCGGTCTCGGCCGCCGAAAGGGCCGCCCAGACGGTCTCGGGATCTCGCATCTCCCCAATGAAGATCACGTCCGGGTCCTG
>CAXMLU010000538.1:0-4018 GCA_964194255.1 uncultured bacterium | reverse complement strand
TCTACATACTGTCGTACCACTCGAGCTGGTACACCGGCGATCACACAGCGATCGGGGAAGTTGCCGCGTACGACCGAGCCGGCCGCGACCGCCACATGGCTCCCGATCGATGCGCCGGGCAGCACCTTCACGCCCACCCCTAGCCAGCTCCCTGAACCGATGCGGACCGCCTCGTTCACCGGCCACTGCTTGCCGATCGGAACGTCAAGCGCCTCGTAGCCGTGATTCTGGTCGGTGACATAGACGTAGGGACCGAAGTGGACGTCGTCGCCGATCTCTATCGAGAGGTGGCCAACGATGTGGCTCCCTCGCCCAATGGCGCAGCGGTTTCCGATCGATACGACCGGGTCCGTGTACATCTCCTGGCCCGGAACCATGCCGGCTGACAAGGTGACCTGTGGGCCGATGATGGTCTCTTCGCCGATGTGAATCCATCGTTCTCCGAACATGGCGCCGTGCGGGAACGCTATGGCGCTGGCCCGGCCGAACGACCCGAAGCCGCGGCTGCGCGCATCGCCGGTGGTGATTGCCCCCGCCTCACTGACCCAATCCCACAGCCCGTGAATGGCCGCGGAAACCGCGCTCCGGGCCCGAGGGGAGAGGGCCGCGGGGGAGAACATGCCCGTTTCCTACCCGACCGGACGCCGGCTGGCCAGTTGATGCCTACGATCACCAGCCATGACCTGGCTGCTCGTCGTCGTCGCCGGAGGGCTGGGCCTGACGCTGTGCGATCAACTGCAGGTCCACGCGGGGGTGCTGTCCTACCCGCCGTCGGACGTGCGCATCGCCGACCAGTCCTCGTGGGTGGCTCCCCTCTTGCTGGTGGCGGTGGTGCTGACCGTGGCCGCCGCCGCCATCGTGGTCCGGGCCCGTCCTCGTCCCGGATCATGGACGACGGTGGTGCGGGCGGCGGCCTGGTTTGTGGCTGCATATGTGGCGACGGCTGTGTCCGTGCACCACCCCCGCGTCCTGGCCATCGTCCTCACGCTGCTCTGGATCGACCGGGTCGTCCTGCGACCCGATCGCTGGCAGTTGATCGGCTTTTCGCTGGCCCTCGCCGCAGTCGGCACGCTCCTGGAAGGAACGTTGGCGGCCAGTGGCGCCTTCGCTTATCGCTATCACGACATCTATCACGTGCCGATGTGGCTGCCGACCCTGTACCTGCATGGAGCGCTCCTGGCCATTGCCGTCGCCCGAACCCTCCTGGTCGGAGAAGGCGCTCGGGTCGTCGGCAGTGTCCCGGCCCCAGAGACCGGCTAGCTCTTCAGGGCGTCCTTGACGTTCTCGCCGGCCTCCTTGAGGCTGCCCTTGGCCTGATCGGCCTTCCCCTTGGCCTTGAGCCGGTCGTTGCCCGTGGCCTTGCCGGCCGCCTCCTTGACCTTGCCCTTGGTGCTCTGCAACTTGTTCTTGGCCTTGTCCGTGGTTGCCATCGAGTGCCTCGCTTTGGTTGAACTGTCGCGTACCTCTACCCATCGCGGTGCGCCGTAATCCAATCCGCGCCTAGAAGATGGCCGTGAGCGCCATGCCCGCGGCCGCCGCCGCCAAGCTGGCAGCTACTCCGCCCAGCGCATTGGCCACCGCCGCCCCCGTGGCGCCCTGCTCGGCCAACTGGACGGTCTCCCATGATGCGGTGCTCCAGGTCGTCAGCCCTCCGCAGTACCCGGTCCCGACGATCGCCTTCGGCGCGTTCGTCAAGCCGTGGAACAGTGCCAGCCCGGTGACCACTCCCATGATGAAGGACCCGACGACATTCACCGTGAGCGTCCCGACGGGAAACACGGCTCTGGTTCGGTCCTGCACGACGCCGTCCAGCAGGAACCGGGATGCGGCGCCCACCGCGCCGGCGCCGGCCACGACGACGGCCAGGGTCATGAACAGATCGGCACGTGCCGGGCCAGGCCGATGCCAGCGACCGTCGCAGCAATGCCGGCGATGAGCGTCGCGGCCACGTAGCCGACGGCGGTGGCCGGGTGTCCGCCTCTGACCAGCATGTCGGTCTCGGCGGCGAGTGTCGACATGGTCGTCCACGCACCGAGCACGCCGACGCACGCGAACGGCCGGAGGTGCCGATTGGCAGGGAAATGCTCGAGCAGCACGGTGAGCAACAGACCGAGCAGGAAGGCCCCCGAGGTGTTGATGGTAAACGTGGCGGCTGGGAAGCTCCCGGGACGGGCCGGCCAGGCCAGGCCGACCTCGTAGCGGCCAAGCGCGCCGAGAAAGCCGCCGGCCGCGACCGCGGCAAGCATGTCGGGCGTCCTGGCCAAAGCGGTCACGCACCGTACTCTGGCGCAATCTGCGGCGATACCTGGCCATGGGTTGTCAGGTAAGGCACTCTGGTAGTTCGACAGCTGGTTCGTCAGATGATGAAGAAACTCGTTGCCGGCGCGTTCGGAGCAGTCTTACTGCTTACTCCAGTCGCGACCAACGCCGTCCAGGCGTCTCCGTCAAGCACGGCGACCATTCGCTGCAAGAACCAGACGCTGGGCTCAGGAACCCTCGTGACCGGGAACATCGAGGTGCCCTCCGGCGCCTTCTGCGACCTCAATGGGGCGCACGTCACGGGGAACGCCACGGTCGAAACGAAGGGTGGACTTGCACTGGACCTCGCCGCCGCGATCGATGGAGACGTGCGCATCGCGCCCAGGGCCAGTTTGCGGCCCGGGGTGGCTCGACCGTCGGTGGCGACGTGAAATGCCACGGATGCGCAGTGGCTGACCTGAACGGTTCGACCGTCAACGGGAGCTTGCTGGACAGCAGCCTGACCCAGGGCGTGATCATCACCAACAGCCACGTGGGCGGAAGCCTCCGGATCCTCAACAGTCGCGACGCCGGTTTCGGCTTCAGTGTCTCGAGCACCTCGGTGGGCCATGACTTGGCGTTCAACGACAACCGAGGGACGTCTAGCCTCTCGGGAAAATACCATCACGAACAACTTGGCCTGCAGCGGCAATCGGCCTCCGCCGACCGGATCCGGCAACACGGCCGCCACCAAGTCTGGGCAGTGCGCCTCGCTCTAAGCAGTACCGGATTGAGCCTTTTGCGCAGGAGAGTTCCGCCACCCGGCCCGAGGGCGAGGGGGGTCACGCTCGGACCGGTGGCAGACCTACTCCCCAGCCCTATCGGCACGCAGACCGAGGAGTTGAAACTCCGCGCGTTCGGGTCCGTACCCCGATAGTGTTCGCGAAGATCATCACGCCTTTCGCCTTTGCCAATACAAGAGCAGCGTCGTTCCCTGCTCCCATGCCGCGGTCGGCCTGAGCACCCTTTCCCGCCTCCCCTCCGCTCGACGGGAGGTGGGCGGGAGTCCATCGCTGCACCCCACCATCGACCGGTGAGCGGGAGGTGGGCTCAGCGACTGTTCCGCGGATCGGAGGCAAGCCGTGCCGTGCTCGGCCAGTTGGGCCCAGGCCGATGATGCAGCTGTCGCCACGCTTACCGGCCGTCTCGACGCGGCCGCCCGCACCAAGGTCGTCAACGTCCTGATGGAAGCGGTCTTCCGAGGTTGGGGCGATCTGGTCATCGACATGGCAGGCGTCGACTACATCGACAGCGAGGGGGTGGCGGCGTTGCTCGAGGTACGCGCCTGGCTGTCTAAGCACCGGCCGGTGCGGGTTCGGCTCTCGCCCGCGACCTGGCAGGTTCTGCACCACATGAACCTGCCGGCGGGGATCGAGCTGGAGGACCCTCCGGCCGAATGACCTACGGGTTGCGAGATCTAGCCTAATGACATGACCGCGTCGACCATCTCATCGTTGGCCACCGCCGGGGGAACGCTCATACTTGCGATTGCAACCTTCGTGTCGGTCCGCTCCGCCAACCGGGCCGCCCGGACGGCGGAGCGAGCCCTCCAAGCGGGGTTGCGTCCCGTGCTGGTGCCATCGCGGAGGCAGGATCCAGAAGAAAAGATCATGTGGCAGGATCAGCACTGGGCCAGGCTGGCGGGGGGGCAGGGGGGCGGTGAAATGATCGATGGGGTCATCTATCTCGCCCTCTCCGTACGGAACGGGGGGCTGTCTCT
>CAXMLU010000537.1:0-3327 GCA_964194255.1 uncultured bacterium | reverse complement strand
GTGGTCGGCCAGGACGGGACGGAGCCGGCCGGTATTGATCACCTGCACCGACGAGGCCACCCAGGCCGGCGCGGTGTGCGCCCGGATCCTGGAGCACTATGAGGCGGGCGTGGGTCTGCGGGCCCAGGCCGTGCTGTTCCGGACGGGTTACCACAGCGATCTGCTGGAGTTGGAGCTCGCCGTTCGCCGGATCCCGTTCGTGAAGTACGGCGGCCTGCGATTCCTGGAGGCGGCCCACGTCAAGGATCTCCTCTGCGTCCTCCGCCTGGTGGAGAATCCCGCCGACGAGCTGGCGTGGTTCCGCGTGCTGCAACTCCTGGAAGGCGTCGGTCCCGCCGTCGCCCGACGGGTCACCGCGCAGATGGTCGAGAGACCGCAGGTCGCGGGGTCGCAGCAGCTGGCCGCGCTCCTGCCGCCGGCGGCGCGGGTCGAAGCCGGGCAACTGGCCGATGCGCTGGCGGACGCGCGACTTCCGCTGCTCGCCAACCGGCCCGGCGCCCAGGTCGAACGGGTGCGCCGGTGGCTCGACCCGGTGGTCCGCCGCGTCCGCCGAGGCGCGGTCGCTCGCCTGTCCGACCTCGACCAGTTAGAAGCGTCGGCCGGTTCCGCTCCCGATCTGGCCCGATTCTTGGCCGAGTTGACCCTCGACCCTCCGTCATCGACCAGCGAGCTGGCCGGGCGACCGTCGCGCGATGACGATGTGCTTACCCTGTCGACCATCCATTCGGCCAAGGGTGGCGAGTGGGACGTCGTCCACGTGCTAGCCCTCGCCGACGGAAGCGTGCCGTCCGACATGGCCACCGGCGCCGTGGAGGACATCGAGGAGGAGCGGCGCCTGCTCTACGTGGCCATGACCAGGGCCCGAGATCACCTCTACGCCTACTTCCCCCTGCGTTTCCACCAGAGCCGGCGAGGAAGAGGGGACCGGCACGGATACTCCCAGCTGTCACGGTTCCTGTCTCCGGCCGTCACCGCCCTGATGGACCACCGCCAGGCCGGCCCCTCGATGGCGCCGGACACCGTGGACGGCATCGACCCGGATGTCCCAGTCCGCGAAGGGCGCGGGATGACGTCGGTCGACGCCGCCCTCTCCCGCCTTTTCGAGTGAGCCCAGCTAGCCCAGCTCTTGCAGCGCGTCCTCCATGCCTCGATGGAAGGTCGGGAAGGCGTAGATCATGGTCCGCAGGTCGGCCACCGGGATGGCCGTGTGCACCGCCAGGGTGAGCATGGAGAGCACCTCGCCACCAACCGGACCGGCGGACGTGGCGCCGACCAGGACGCCGCGGTCGGTATCCGCCACGAGCTTGATAAAACCGGCGTTGCCAACCTTGTGTATCCATCCCCGCGACGAGCTGGGCACCTGCCCTGAGCCCGTGCGCACCTGGAGTCCCTTCTTTTGCGCCGTCGCTTCGGACAATCCGACGGAGCCGACCTCGGGATCGGTAAACGTCACCCGGGGCAACGCGTGATACCGCGCCGGCGTCACCGGGCGGCCCAGGATGTCCGCCGTGGCGATCCGCGCCTGGTACATGGCGATGTGGGTGAAGGCACCTACGCCGGTCACATCGCCGATCGCCCACAGCCCGGGGCCGGCCCGGACATGGTCGTCGACGGCCAGGTGATCGGCTTCAGGATCAAGCCCGACCGTTTCCAGGCCGAGGTCGCTGAGGTCGGCGCGCCGGCCCGTGGCCACCAGTACCCGCTCGCCCACCACGGAGGAACCATCGGCGAGGGTCACGGCGATGGCCCCGCCACTCGACTGCGCCACCGAGGTAGCCCGGATGTCCGAGCGCACCTTGATTCCCTCCGCCGCGAACACCTTGGCCAGGAGATCGGACGCCTCCGGCTCCTCCGAGGGGACCAGCCGGCCCATGGCTTCGACCACACTGACCTGGACGCCGAAGCGGGCGGCCACCTGGGCCAGCTCGAGCCCGATCGCACCACCGCCGAGAACCACGAGGGAGCGGGGCAGGCGCTCGGCTTCGATGAAGTGATGGTTGGTCCAGAACGGCACGTCGGCCAAACCGGTGATGGGCGGGATCGACGGGTGCGTACCTGTGCCCACGACGACCGCCCGGCGGGCGTGGAAGACCTCGTCGCCGACCACGACCCGTCCCGGGCCGTCGAGTCGGCCCCTTCCTTTGATCACGCGGCAGCCCTTGCCCTTGAGCCGCTCCACCGCGACCTGGTCGTCCCAGCTGTCGGTGGCCTCCTCCCGGATGCGCTTGGCCACGGGGGCCCAATCCGGCTCTACCGCCACCTTGCCGGCCATGCCGGGGATGCGGCGGGCTTCAGCCAGCAGATTGGCGGCCCGGATCATCATCTTGGAGGGAATGCATCCCCAGTAGGGACACTCGCCTCCGACCAGGTTCGATTCGACGCCGACGACCTGCAAGCCGGCTGAGGCCACGGCGCCGGCCACCTCCTCGCCGCCGACCCCGAGCCCCACCACGACGACATCGACCTCGGTCACCTTCGAGCTCACGGATCTCCTCCCATCACCTGCACGACTCCACCCTCGACATCGGTGATCGCCGATCCCGGCGATCCGGGCGGCTCGGCCAACACGTTACGGTGGCCGAACGGCAGCACGGCGCGACCGCGGCCGTCCTCCGCGCTGGGCCGGCCGAACCGCACCGCCGCTCGCCGGATGTCCGAAGCGGTGCGCAGCTCCCCGGAGTAGCGCTCGGTCCACATCACCGAGGCTTCTCGCAGCCCGAGCCACGATGCCGGCACCTCAATGGTGCCGATGAGCTGGCCCGCCACCCACGCCGACCACCTCTCCGCACCCCCGCCGGCGCCCTCGCCTTCGCCCGCGGCCGCGACTCGGAACAGGTAGGCGTGGCCGACCTCCCAGGGAAAGCGCACCCGCACGCTGAACCCGTCCCCCTCGCCCGTGAACGGCGCGGCCAACTCGGGACCTTCGGCCGACACGGCATTCCAGACCGAGAAGATGGCGATCTTGCCGGTCGGCGCCGATCCGACGGTCTGCAGGCCGGCATACCCCGCCTCACCGGCCAGCCACCAAAACTGATGGCTCCAGAAGTACCCGTCTGGCGTGGGATCCGTCTGGGGTGTGACCGTCCATTCCAACGCCGTGAAGCCGCCACTCGTTGCGGGCCAGTCCCAGTACGTGAACGTGCCCGTCGGGCCGGCGATCATGGCGCGCCCCCGGTCGGCGGAGCAGGAGGTGGCGTGGCCAGCGCGGTGAAGAACCTGGCGGCGACGGGCGCGGCCACCCGGCCGCCCACCCCGCCACCCTCCACCAATACCGAGAAGGCCAGATCACCGCTGTAGCCAATGAACCAGGCGTGGGTCATCGGCGGG
>CAXMLU010000536.1:0-4898 GCA_964194255.1 uncultured bacterium | reverse complement strand
GGATTATGAGTCCCCTGCTCTGACCACTGAGCTACGAGCCCGTTGGGGCGCAGGCTAGCGATCGCGTCGGGTGGTGGGCCTCACACAATGACGGCGATGGTCGTGACCGCGGCCACGATGGCGAGAGCGACCAGGTCTCGACGGTGCGGCACGGCAGAACCGTCGCCCGATAGCACCACCCCCGCCACTCCCCCCCGGGCGTCGATGGCCCGGGCCAACTCTGAGGCGCGGCGCAACGCCACGATGAGTGCCGCGCTCAGGAGGAGTTGAGGCTCTTGGATCCGCGCTCGCCATCCCGGCTGGTACCCGGGTCGTTGCCGCAGCCGGCGAGCGGCGCCGAGGGTCCGGACCTCGTCGAACAACAGAGGAAGGCAGCGGGCCCCGAGCGCGATGGAGACGGCCAGCTCGTCGACGGGCACGCGCAGCAGGCGGAGCGGACCTCCCAATCTGGCCAGAGCCGGGGCGATGTCGGCCAAAGGCGTCGTCCATGAAAGCAGCCAGGCCAGTCCGAGAACGAAGGCGCCAAGCAAGGTGAGGCGGAGCCACTCCTCGGCTCCTCCGACACCGACGGTGTATCCGGCAAAGTGAACGTCCGGACCACGGCCGGATCCGAGCGTCAGGAGGCCGCCGATGGCGACGGCGACCCAGAACCACCTCGGTAAGCGCGGCGCCGCGCCTCTTGGGATCCGGGCGACGATCAACCCGACCGCAAGTGTGCCGCCCACGACCGCCAGCGCCGTCCACGACGGGTTGATGGACAATGCCACGCTGAGGGCGACGACAGCCAGCAACTTGGTTCCCGCCCACAGGCTATGTATCGGGCTCTCGCCCGGAACCAGGCGGAGGACATGCAACTCGGTCGGCCGGGACATTAGGGCCTGGCTCCTGCCGCCAACAGGTCACCGAACGAGGCGATGTCGGATCGGTAGACATCGGTCGCCACCTTGCCCGCCTCCAGCACAATGGCCCGGTCGACTAACTCCTCGGCCCCCTCGACATCGTGGGAGACCAGCACCAACGTGAGCCCCTCTTCGTCTCGAAGCCGGCGGAGCACATCGATGAGGGAAGCCCGAGCCGCGTCGTCGAGGCCTGCGAACGGTTCGTCCAGCACCAGCAGGCGCGGCTTGCCGGCCAGCAGCCCGGCTAGGGCGACCCTGCGCAGCTGGCCGCCGCTCAGTTGATCGATTCGCCGACCGGCCAGGTCGGCATCGAGTCCGACTCGCTCGAGGGCGGCGACCACTCCGCCAGATGGGATGCCGGCGCCGGCGGCGATATCCGATCCAACGGTCGCGCGAAGCAACTGAAGCCGAGCGTGCTGGAACGAGAGCGACACCTTGCCGACCGCCGTGTCAAGCGGAACGCCATCGATGGTCGCCGTCCCTACCGAGGGAAGGGTGAGGCCGGCGAGGATCCAGGCCAACGTGGACTTACCCGACCCGTTGTGACCAAGGACGAGCACGCTCTCACCCCGAGCGATGGCAAGGTCAACGTCCTGGAGGGCGGTCTGGGCCCACGGCGTCCCGCGCGAATAGGTGTGGCTCACGTTACGAAGCACCACCAGGTCGGCGCCGCGGGGACGGTTCATACCGGCGCTCGCCGTCCTCGACTCTGAGCCATCTGGCGCGACGACCACTCGACCGTTCTCCAGTGCGATCACCCGGTCGGCCGCGTCGGCCTCCTCTCGTCGGTGGGTGATGTGCACGACCGCGATGCCGTCATCGGAGGCGAGTTCAGCCAAGAGCTCGACCAGCTGCCGGCGGCCTTCGTGGTCGACCATTGCGGTCGACTCGTCGGAAACGAGCAGACGAGGACGACGAGCCAAGGCCGCCGCGATGGCGAGCCGTTGCAGCTCCCCGCCGGAGAGCGTGGCCGTCTCTCGTGCGCCCATGCCATCAAGTCCGACACGCCCGAGGAGCGCATCGGGGTCCACGTCGTGTGATGACGGCAGGCCCCACAAGACATCGTCGCGGACGCGCACGCCGAGCACCTGAGTCTCGGGCCGTTGGAAGATCAGTGCGGTCCCGCCCGGATGGCCAAGTCCACTCGCGCCCGGCCTCCGTATCTCCCCCTCCGTGGGTTCGAGCAGCCCGGCGAGTAACCGAGCCAGCGTCGACTTGCCGGATCCGTTGGGGCCAACGACAGCGACGAACTCTCCGGCGTCGATGCGCAGTGATATCCGATACAGCGCACCCGCAGCAGCCTCCGGATAGCGGAAGGACACCGCGTCGAGCGTGACGGGCACCGGTTCGATCGCCTCGTCGCTAACTGGGACATCTGGGGAAAGGGGTAGGCGCGGGAGAGCCTGTTGGATGCGATAAATGGCGGGACGGGCGATGGCGTTGCTGACAAACGTCGCGACAACAATGAGTGCCAGAAGTACCGCCGGCACCGTGATCTGCCAATGCACGACAACCCACTTGGTGGCGTCGTCGCCCAACATCGCAAGCCCGGAGAGGTCGAGTCGCCGAAGGACGTGGGCGGCGCCTTTCCACGAGTTGGTGACGTTGTCGAGGGTGAGGCGCCGGAGCTTGCCGAGGATGGTGAGGGCCGCGACGCTGAACGCGGCCGCCGGTGGCCAGGCCGTCGCGACAGCCAGGGCGACGGTGCGCCACGGCCCCCAGCCGCGCCGGTGGGCAATCCCGACCACCACCCCCAGCACGCCACAGCCGACAACCGTGCTCCCCATCGTCGTTCCGGCCACCAGAACCGAAAGGACCAGCGCCACAACGATCCCGCAAAACACCACCCGTGGGCGGTGACGCGCCGCCAGCGTGGCCATGGGCGTCACGGCCGCAGCAATCAGGATGCCGCCGAGCGGGAGAAACCAGCCGGCCAGACAGAGGGCGACGACAAGATCGGCCAGCACCGCCGCCTCCGCCATCTCGGCGGCGGCGAGGTGGCCGCGGCGGGATCTGGTCGGCGGCGGACGGTTCCCCACTCCCCCAGCTTGGCAAAGCTTCAGACCATGCGGCGACCGCCCTCTCCAACGCAGGTGACGCATACTGTGGAGCACCCGCCCGTTAGCGATCATCGAGGAGAGCCAGCATGGACGTACGCTCAGCCGAGGACATGGCTCCCGCCATTGAGCACAACGGAACCACGCCCGTGTGGTGGCTGGTTCCGCCGCAGGAGATGCGGGATGCCACCGAGGGCGGCTTCCTGGAGCTGGTCAGCGAGTGGGAGGTCGCCGGAGGCGGGATGGTCGAGCCTCACTCCCATCCCACCCACGAGTTCTATTACATCCTGGCGGGCCGCGGAATCATGAAGATCGGTGACGAAGAGCGGGAGGTCCGCCAGGGCGACCTGGTATATACGCCGCCGGACACCACGCACAGCATCTGGCCGGTAAGCGCCAACGCTCCGCTGCGCGGCATGGCGTTTGCCCTCGGGGTCCCGGGCGCAGGCAAGGTCGACTACACGAGCTAACACCAACGGGTCAGGGCGTAAGGGATACGGAACGCCCGGACCGGGTGGCGCAGCAGCAACCGCCGCCATTGGTGGACCGCCGCCTTACTCCGTAATGAGTCGGCAGGTCGCCCGCAATCTGAAGGTTTACGAAAGGGTGACGAGGGTCACCCCCGCCGGTAGCGGCGCACCGACAGGGGGACGAAGACGGCCAGGATGGCCAGGCTCCAGATGACGGTCCACGTCAGGTCGGTGGCTACCGGCCCGCCCTGGGTGAGGGCGCGCACGGTGTTGGCGGCCCGGGTGATCGGTTGAACCTTGGCGAAGGCCTGGAGCCAGCCGGGCATGCCAGCAATCGACGTGAAGACCGAGCTGGCGAACACCAACGGGAAGATGGGCAGGAAGGCGGCCAGCTGAGCCGATTCCGGATCGCTGACCGAGAGTCCGACCAGGGCGAAGACCCAAGAGAGGGCGTAGCCCAGCAGGAGGGCGACGAAGACGGAGACCACTGCGGGAAGGAGGCCGTTGTGGAAGCGGAATCCCACCAGGGTGCCGACGACGATCATCAGCACGACCACGAAGAGGTTGCGGGTCAAGTCGGCGATGGTCCGGCCGGCCAGGACGGCCGAGCGGGACATGGGCAGCGACCGGAAGCGGTCGATGATCCCCTTGGTCATGTCCTCGGACAGGCCGACGGCTGTCGACGTCGAGCCAAACACCACCGTCTGCACGATGATGCCGGGTACGAGATAGTCGACGTAGCGCACGTGGGCTATGTGGATCGATCCGCCGAAGACATACCGGAACAGCAGCACGAACATGACCGGCTGAATGGTCGCGAACACCAACAGCTGGGGGGTTCGACTGATGCGCAGAAGGTTCCGGCGGGCGATTACGAGCGCGTCGCTGACCACCGCCGATAGTGGCAGCCGGACCGGAGTGATGGCCGGGGCGGCACCGGTGCTCGCGGTGGTGGTCGTCATCTCGGGCTCCCCGCCGTGACGCGGCCCCGGCTCGGCGGACTCGCTTGATCCTCCTCCTCCGTGCCCCGACCGGTGAGCGCCAGGAACACGTCGTCGAGGGACGGCCGCCGCAGTCCGAGATCGGAGGGAATGATCCCGGCCTGGTCGAGAAGACGCACGGCGGCCATGAGGTCGAGGACGCCGTTGCAGACTCGAACGGTGATGCGCGACTTCTCGGCGTCGACGGTCGGCTCGTCACAGCCGACCCCGGCCAGCAGCGCGGCAACGCGCTCCAGCTCGGACGCGTCTACGTCCACTTCGAGCAGATCGCTGCCGAGGCGGGACTTGAGCTCGTCGGACGTACCGGCGGCAATCAGTCGCCCGTGGTCGATGACGACGATGTGGTCGGCCAGCTGGTCAGCCTCCTCCAGGTACTGGGTGGTGAGCAGCAGCGTGGTGCCCGCCTTGACCAGGTCGACGATGACCTCCCACATGTCGACGCGGCTGCCCGGGTCGAGGCCGGTGGTGGGC
>CAXMLU010000535.1:0-2361 GCA_964194255.1 uncultured bacterium | reverse complement strand
CCCGCCTATATCCCGCCGACCCGTGTGGTAATTGTGGGCACGGCCACCTTGCCGGCGTTGGGTTTCTCCGCTTTCGTCGCCGATCACACCTCGATGGGCACCGGGGCGTTGGTCTCCGTCGGCGTCGAGCCGGAGACCTTCCGGCAGGCCCAGCTGAACGCGGACCCCATCCTGAACGGCCCAGACCTGGTTTTCGTACGACTCCGTGCCGGTGTCAGCCCCCGCGCCGGCCGGGCCGACATGCAACGGATCATCGATGCGGCTAACCAAGTCCTCGCCGCCGACCCGAACACCGCCGGCGCCAATGTGGCCGTCCTGGGTGTTCAGCGCCCGGCCGAGATTGTCAACTACCGATCAACCGGCGCAACTCCGGTCATCCTTGCCGGCGGGCTGGCAGCCGGCGCCATCGTCGCCCTCGGACTCACGCTCGCCGCTTCGGTCCGTCGCCGACGACGAGACCTGGCGTTGTTGAAGGTCCTCGGCTTTACCAAGCGACAACTGGCCGCCGCCGTCGCCTGGCAGGCCTCGGTCGCCGCCCTCATCGGGATCGCGACGGGCGTGCCACTCGGCATCGCGCTGGGACGTCAACTCTGGATCCTGTTCGCCCGCAACATCAACGCGGTAGCCGATCCCACCGTGCCCATTATCTCGGTGATCCTGGTGGCTCTCGGCGCGCTCGTCTTCGCCAACCTCGTCGCTACCCTTCCCGGACGCAGCGCCGCCCGTACGCCGACCGCCCTCCTCCTCCGGACGGAGTGAGGACAGACTCTCGAGCTAGCTCCCGTCCAGGTGCGGTGGCCATCCCTCCACATGGAAGATGTCGTCCAGCCCGCTGACCTTGACCACGCGGGTCACCTCGCCGCTGGGCGAGCGGAGCCGCAACTGGCGGGCCTCGCTGTCCAGCCGCTTGTGGGCGGCGACGAGGACCGACAGCCCGGTCGAGTCCATGAACGTAACCTCCGCCAGGTCCACGGTCACGGGACCCTGTTTGATGTCGATGGCCGCCATGAGGCTGTTGCGCAGCAGGGACGCGGCGGCCAGGTCAACTTCCCCGGCGATGCAGATGACCGGCCCGGACTCGTCCTCTCTGACCGTGATGGCAAACATCGGACGTGGATCAGCCTCGAGGACCACGTCGATCACCTCCCCGTCTGTGGTGGTCCTGGGTGCTCAAGACACGCACTGTCTAATGCAAGACATACAACTGTCGATCGAACGCCGCAAGGACTGAAGCACACGATTTTGTCTCCCTCCTTCACCGGCAATAATCGCGCTGCGCGAAGGGGTGGCTCTTGATGGTCAGCCCTGGAGGATCTCGCCGGTGTCGGCCGGCAGCACCAGCGAGCTGGTCACGGTCTGAGCGCTGAGGTTGAGGTAGCTCTTGCCCAGCGGGACGGTGACGGAAGATCCCGTGGGATTCACCAGGACGAGCCCTTTGTCGAACTGCCGTTCGTAGTGTCCGTCAGGGAACGAGGTGGCGGCGGCTAGGGGTGAGCCAACCTGGACGTGCTCGTAGGCGGAGTCGGTGAGGATACCGGCCTCGCTGTTGGTGGGCGAGAACTCGTAGCTGTCCGCGCCGCTGGCGCCCAGCAGAAACGTGGCCAGCGAGAAGCGGTGCCATTGGTCGAACTGCGCAAGGGTGCCGCTCCCCCACATTTTCACCTGGACGAATACCGTCTGGCCGTTAGCGGCCGCAGTCGTCAGCATCTGCACGGCCCACTGCCACTTCGCCGTTGTCGGAAAACTCGTGGCGGCGATCCCGGCTTTTCGGATCCAAGACTCGGCGTTGCCCGCGTTCAAGCTGTTGAGCAGTACCGAGGTCGGCGCGATCGGATCGAAGAACGCGGCGGCGTTGCCCAGCCCATTCCCGATGACCGGTTTGGCCGGACCGAGTACCTGTGCGGCGAGCGAAGCGATCGTGCCGGTTTCGCGCATCCAGTCCGTTGCGATGTAGGCCTGACCCGTGCGGGGATTGATCGGAAGCGCCGACAGATACCCCGGGGATGTCGCCCCAGGTCCCATCGAATCAAAGAAGATGCCGTCATAGCCAGCCGACACCAGAGCTTGGGCGTTGGCCACGCGATCCTGCTGCCACCCGGAGTTGCCCGGGTCCATGGCGTAGTTGTTTGTCCCCGAACTCACCCTCTGCCCATTCGCCGAGTGCAGGTAGTACGCCTCCGGGTAGCTGACCCCCAGCCTGGTCTTGTTGAACGTTGCGCTCAGGTAGCCGAGGATCACCAGCGCGGGATTGGCGGCCCGCATCTGGGCGAAATAGGCGTCGAACTGACCTGGGTGAGCGGAGATGATGTCGGCGCTCGTCGCTAGCGCCACTGCCTGTTGACCGACATCCAGCTCCGGGAC
>CAXMLU010000534.1:0-9783 GCA_964194255.1 uncultured bacterium | reverse complement strand
GGCAAGCGGCAAGCGGCAAGCGGCAAGTTCGCCTATCACCCGCCGTGGGGAGAGCGCCCCCGGGTAGGGTTCGCTGGTCCCGAGGGGCGGGACAGCAACGTACACTTAGGGCACATGGGTGCCAGCGCGTGACCCGCACAGTGTTGGCAGCTGCCGTCGTTCTTTTTATCGCCGGCTGCATCTCGCTCTTCGCCATCCACGCCGCTCGGCCGGCCACACCGGGCACGCAGTTTCGACCGGCTGTCCATTTGCTCGCGCCGGATCTGGGCACGACCGCCGCACCAACCTCGACGGCGACTCCCGCCGCAGGCGCGTCGACCGCCTCCACAACAACGACCGCCTCCACAACAACGACTGTGTTCACCCGTGACTGGCCGGTCCAGCCGTAGTACCTTTGCTCATGGTGAAGAGAGCAGCGCTGATGGCGTTGGTGGGGGTGCTCCTTCTGGCGGGGGGCGGAATCGCGTCTGCCGTCACAGGTGATGCTCAAGTCCGTTTTGTCCATACTGTGCCGGGTAGTCCGGCTGTGGACGTGGCCGTCGTCGGCGGCCCGGTTCTGGTCAAGGATCTGGCCTTTCCCGAATCCAGCCCGTACGTGGCGGTGCCACCCGCCACCTACAACATCGAGATCCGGAACACGGGCACAAGCAGCATCTTGGTGCGCATCACCGGCTGGCAGGCCATTGCCGGAGTACAGACCACGGTGAGGATCGTCAAGGCCACGGACGGACACCTCGACGTGCTCCCGATGACTGATGTGGCGCGCACTGGCTACAACGTGGGCGGTGTGCCACTTCTCGGTCTGGTCCTGGTACTGCTCGGCTGCTGCGCCGTCGGCCTCGGACCCGTTGCCTATCTGGCGGATGGGAAAAGGAGCCGGTGGTCATCGGCCAAACACCGAATTCGGCCGACAGTTCGCGTACCGACGCCGGAGGTGGCGAGAGCACCGGTGACGGTCGTGACCGAGCCGCCCCTTCCCGCACCGCCTGACCCGATCTCCGCCCGCGGGACCGGAGTGGGACGCGTGCTGGTGGTCGTCGGATTGTGCTGGGTCGTCGACCGCATCATCAAGGGGTCCGCCTGAACTGAGGGATGGCGAGGTCGTCGTCGACGGCCACCATCACCACATCGACGGGCATACCGACGACGATCTCGTCGTCTGGGCAATCGACCAGGTTGCTCACGAGGAACGGTCCTTCCTCCAGTCCGATCACGACCACGTTGTACGGGACTCGTTCGGCGAAGGCGGGCAGTACCGGCGGATGGCAGATGGTGAACGACCAGACGGTTCCGCGCCCACTCACCGGCTGCCAGGACAGGTCGGGACTACGGCACCTCAGCGGTGGTGCCGTACACGTGCATGTGGCGTCGGGCGATCAGCGCCATCTCCTGGACGGGCGCGGCCAATCCGAAGGGGTGATGCCATTGCCGCTCGTCGGAGAGTTGGGTGCCCCCCTTGGCCCACGGGCGGCCACCCTGATTCCGGCCGGCGCCGTACGACGCGTCCTTCGACCGGCGCCGAGAACGGAAGGCGATCACGGCGGTCGCGGCTCCCGAGGCCACGGCCATCGCCGCCAGGCCGACAATGCTGGCGGCGCCCCCTCCACCCGACGGAGTCATAGCCAGGAACGAGAGATTCCGGATGCCCAACGAGTACAGGAGATCGAGTTCCGATACTTGCTCAACGTGATAACTGGTGAGGCCGTCAATCTCCTCAACCGGCAGACCGGCGTCCGCGCAGGCCCCGATCACCGCCTCGCAGGCCAGGTCAACCTCCGTGCGACCCAAGCTTTTCCCGAACGCGGTCTGGCCGATGCCGGCGATCGCGACAGCCACCCAGTCTCCTCTCGGGCCGAAGACGCATCGGCCGTTGCAGAGTCTGCCGCGCCGGGCGGTCCGCGAGGTGCGAGACTTCCCGCATGAGTGACCCAGCAGCTCCCCCGCCCGGATCGAACGAGCCGCCGCATGGACACGGCGGTGTAGTCGGGGGCATGGAGGGCATGCTCCAGGATCCGCCCACCCTCGCCGCCACCGGCTTGATCGCGGCAGAGGTGTTCGCCGTGGTGGCCGGTTGGTTTGGCTTCCTGGCCGATCCGGGATTGAGCGGCTTCCGAGGCCGCCTGCTCAACCTGACCAACACCGTCGACGTGGGCGATGTGGCGTTGCTTGGAATCGCCGTCGCACTGTTGTTACTCACTGTCGACCCGCGGGGCGGGATCCCCCGCTCGTTGCTGTTGCAGGTCACCGCCGTGCTGGCCGCCATCATGACCCTCTACGGCGTGATCCGGGCATTGGTTGTGATCTCGGAGAAGGGTCTGGCGCTGCTCCGCCTCGACGGGTTTGTGGCCACCGTAGGCGTGGCCATAGCCGCCGGCACGGTGGCCTTCTATGCCGCCAGTGAATCGTTTCTGAAGTCCCGCCGCGGCCAGTAGCGGCGGCCCTGTCGCGGTAACTAGCCGCGCAGGAGGTAGGCCAGGTTCTCGTGGAAGAGCCCGTGGTTGTCCTCCGGCCGGGAGCCGGCGGCGGCGTAGCTGGCGAGCGGGTCGGACTGCCCTTCGGAGTGGGGATAGTCGCTGCAGCACATGAACAGGTCACCTGACTTGGCCGTCAGGCGTGACGGCTGTTCGTAGGAGAACGCCGCCACCCGCACCTGGCGACGGAAGTATTCACTCGGCCGCAGGTCGAGGGGTGTGATCGGCCGGCCGTTGAGTTTGGTGGTGAAGTCCCATCCACCGTCGAGCATCAGGAGGAAAAGAGGCACCCAGACGGCGCTCAGTTCGATGACGCCGATGCGAAGGTCGGGATGCCGGCCAAGTGTCCCGTTGATGATGAGATCGGCGATGGCCAGCGCGGGTGGTGTCCAGAGAAAGACGGAGTCGAGGACGTTGTCGAGCGCGTCGTCGCCGTCGGTAAACCACGCCTCGTCGAAAACGCGGGGTTGGTCGGCGACGTGAAAGACCGGAGTCACCCCATGGTCGACGAACGCGCGCCAGAGCTCATCGTGGTCAGGGTGCGAGAGCCGGCGGCCATCGATCAGTGCTGGCGCGATCTTGGCCAGACGAACGCCGGCTCGCTCCAGCTGGCCGAGCTGGGCAATCGCCCACGGCCGGTCCCGCAGCGTCAGATGCGCGACCGGCGCGAGATGGCCCGCGCCATCCTGAACGATCGACGCACACCAGCGGTTCCAGGCCGCCATATTGGCGGTGAGGGCGGCCAGGTCTCCAGAGAGCTTGCGTTCCCACAGCAGCCCGTAGTTCGGAAAGAGGACCGCCTGGTCGAACCCCATGGCCACCACCCGGTCAGCGCGGGCGGCGGGCTCCCAGTAGTCGACGGGCAGGGCATCGTCGTACCGGTACTCGGGAGGCTCACCGCGGCGGCGGAGCTCCCGCCACCGTCCCAGGGCGGTCGTATCACCGGGTCGTTGCACGTCGGCCAGCCCAAGGCGCTGGCCCCGCCACGTGAGCCACGGAAAGCCGAGGTCATCGTCGACGATCTCTATCGCATCGTCACGGTTGCGCGGCTCGACATTGTCCCGCCACAAGCTCCGGCTTTCGTAGAGGTGCTGGTCACAATCAAGTACTCCCCGCATGACCATCACACTACGACGCTTCCTGTACGGTCGCCCGGTGCGAGATCTTCGGGCCATCTGCGTCTTCTGCGGGTCCACACCGGGAACCGGCCCGATCTACACCGAGACAGCCATCGCCGTCGGCCACCTCTTGGCTAAGGACCATATCCGCCTGGTCTACGGAGGCAGCGCGGTTGGCCTCATGGGGGTCCTCGCCGATGCCGCCCTCGACGCGGGCGGCGAGGTTATCGGGGTCATTCCGAGCAAGCTCTTTCGGAAGGAGATTGGCCACCCCGGGTTGACTGAGCTCATCGAGGTGGAATCGATGCACGAACGCAAACACACCATGTTCGAGCTCTCCGACGCGTTCGTGGCGCTGCCGGGCGGGTTAGGCACGCTCGAGGAGCTCTTCGAGATTGCGTCGTGGGGGCAGCTCGGGATTCACGACAAGCCCATCGCCACGTTGGACGTCATGGGCTTCTGGAGCCCGCTCCATGCCTTCCTTGGCCAGATCGCCGACACCGGATTCATGAAGCGGGCCAACCTCAATCTGATCGCCAGCGTCGAGGAGCTCGGAGATCTGCTTCCCACGCTTCGCGCCTACAAGGTCCCGTATTTGGACAAGTGGATGGGCCCGGACGAAACGTGAGATAAGACGAGGCAGCCGCTACTGTCGCATGTTCGTGAGAGCCGTCCTGTGCAAGGCGTTTGGTCCGCCCGAGTCGCTCGTGGTGGAGGAGATCGATGATCCGCGCCCTGCCGCGGGCCAGGTCATCGTTGATGTGCACGGGTGTGCGATCAACTTCCCTGACGTGCTGATGCTCCAGAACCTCTATCAATTCAAGCCTCCCCTACCCTTTTCGCCAGGAGGTGAGATTGCCGGCGTGGTGAGCGCGGTGGGGGACGGCGTGACCGAGGTGAGCGTCGGAGACTGTGTTCTCGCTTCGACCGGATGGGGTGGGCTGGCCGAGAAGGTCGCGGTCGGCGCGGGATCCGTCATCGCCGTGCCCGACGGCGTCGACCTGGTCCACGCCTCGGCCTTCCTGTATGCCTACGGCACCTCGCACCATGCGCTGCAGGACCGCGGCCGGCTGCAACCCGGCGAGGTACTCCTCGTGCTCGGTGCCGCCGGCGGTGTGGGGCTGGCTGCGGTCGAGCTTGGCCACCTGCTGGGGGCGACGGTGATTGCGGCCGCCTCGACGGACGACAAGCTCGAGTTGTGCCGAGAGCACGGCGCCGACATGACCATCAATTACGCCACCGAGGACCTCAAGGCCCGGGTGCGTGAACTCACGGGCGGCGCAGGTGCCGATGTTGTCTACGACCCGGTGGGCGGCCCGTACAGCGAGCCGGCCCTTCGGTCCACGGCGTGGAACGGCCGGTACCTCGTGATCGGCTTCGCCGCCGGTGATATCCCGAAGATCCCGATGAACCTCCCGCTGCTGAAGGGCTGCTCCATCGTCGGCGTGTTCTGGGGCGCATTCACCGGTAAAGAACCCGACCGCCACCGCCAGAACTTGGCCGAGCTGCTGGGGTGGTGGGGGGCGGGCAAGCTGCGCCCGTACGTGTCCGCCACGTATCCGCTGGAGCGCGCCGGCGAGGCCATCCGGGAGTTGGCCGATCGCAAGGCGAAGGGGAAAGTCGTGGTCACCGTCAATTCGGGTTCGGCCTGATGGCCGACGAAGGCGTGGTGGTCGAGGCCGCCGGCCATGAACTGGTGATCACCCACCCCGAGAAGGTCTTCTTCGAGGAGCGCGGCGAGACCAAGCTCGACCTCGTGCGTTACTACCAGTCGGTGGCCGAGCCCATCATGGCGGCCATGGGCGGGCGGCCCGTACTGCTGCAGCGATTCCCGCGCGGCGCCGGCGGTTCGTCGTTCTTTCAGAAGCGGGTACCCGAAGCCCGCCCGGACTGGCTCGAGACCACCATCGTCAGTACCCCCAATGGGACGACGTCGCAGGCCCTCGTGGCCGCCGACCTCGCTCACATCCTGTGGGCGGTGAATCTGGCCTGTCTCGGCTTTCACGTCTGGCCGACCAAGGCGTCCGACGCCGACCACGCCGATGAGCTGCGCATCGACCTTGACCCGACGCCCGGCGTCACGTTTCCGATGGTCCGAGAGGCGGCGCACGAGGTCCGGGCCCTGCTCGAAGAGTTGGGAGTGGTGGGGCTGCCGAAGACCACCGGCAATCGGGGGATCCACATCTACGCCCGCCTCCAGCCTCGGTGGACGTCCTACGAGGTCCGGTCCGCGGCGGTGGCAGTGGCCCGTGAGCTCGAGCGGCGCCGTCCCGATCTCGTCACCGCCGCCTGGTGGAAAGAGGAGCGCGGCCGCCGGGTGTTCGTTGACTTCAACCAGAACGCGCCCCACAAGACCATCTTCGGGGCGTGGTCCGTCCGGGCCCGTCCCGGCGCGCAGGTCTCGACTCCCTTCGCCTGGGAGGAGTTGGACAAGATCGTGCCGGATGAGCTGACGATCGCGGTCGTACCGGGCCGCGTGCAGCAGGGCAACGACCCGTGGTTGGCGATGGCAGCGAACCCCCAGTCGCTTGAGCCGCTGCTCGCCCTGCACGAGCGCGATCGCGCCGCCGGCCTCCAGGACGCGCCATGGCCGCCGGTGTACCCGAAGATGCCGGACGAACCGCAGCGGGTGGCCCCGAGCCGGGCCCGCAAGGTCCCCAACGAAGGCTGACGGGACTTACTGCTCCGACATGATGGCCTCGAACTCGGCCTGCACATCGCGGTGCGGATGGCCGTCGACCTCGACCACCACTCGACGCAGGTTTCCGGCGAACCGGAACGGGGCGGGGTAGCCCTCCCCGACCGGCGGTCCCGGTTCCCAGCCGCAGGTGATGCCTCCTCCCGTGATCGAGTAACGCACCGGCGTGAGCCGGGGTATCTCGGCCTCGCCGACAATCCGCCCGTCGAGCAGCAGCCGACCCGTGCCGCGAAAGTCGCCCCTCGTGTCCAGCCAGAACGACAGCTGGTGAGCTCCGCTCGGAACCACCACATCCGATTCGACTACGTGGCGCTCTTTGCCGAGATAGCTGTGCACGTATCGGAGTCGACCCTCCAGGACGTGGAATGACCAACCACCGAGAGACGAGCCCATGGCCAGCAGCACGCCGTCGGACGAGCCGGCCTCCAGGACGTCGACATCAGCGGTGATGGTGTGTACCCGGTTGCGTACGTTCACCGTGACCGTCTCGGGTACGACCGCTCCATACGGCCAGAAGACGTACCGGTGCCGGGTGCCGAACTCTCGCCGCGGCGAAAGCAGCGACGCAATCGGCCGGTTGTCGAGCGGCAGCACCTGAAACCGGCGGGCCTGGTCCCACCAGAGATCGACCAGCTCGGCCAGCTTGTCGGGGTGACGTGACGCGACGTCGTCGCACTCCGACAGATCGGCGGCCACGTTGTACAGCTCCCACACGTCCTCGTCGAATGGCGCGGCCGGGTCGAGCCCATCGTT
Source organism: uncultured bacterium (assembly GCA_964194255.1). Lineage (GTDB taxonomy): Bacteria > Actinomycetota > Acidimicrobiia > Acidimicrobiales > CAXMLU01 > CAXMLU01. The sequence continues at coordinate 2,743 of CAXMLU010000534.1, read as the reverse complement.
GTACATCGGCCCAAGGGGCTTGAAAGTCACTGCCTTCCATCCATCGTGGTAGATGCCACGGCTGCCGAACATCTCGAAGTACTGAGTGGTGTGTCGCTCGGGCGCGTCGGCGTCGCTGAGGAGGTAGGCGAAGCTCGTTCCCTCGATCGGGCTCTGGGCCACGCCGGCAATCTCCTCCGGGGCGCTCAGCCCAAGCAGTTCGAGCACGGTCGGCAGCACATCGATGGCATGGGCGAACTGGTGGCGCACCTCGCTGCGGGCGGCGATACCGCTCGGCCAATGAAGGATGCAGGGATCGGCGATGCCGCCTTCGTGGACCTCGCGCTTCCACCGACGGAACGGCGTGTTGCCCGCCATCGTCCAGCCCCACGGGTAGTTGTTGTGGGCGCTCGGACCACCGAGTTCGTCGATGCGGGCGCGCAACTCCCGGCGCCCGGCCGGATCGCCGTTCCACAGGCGCGCGTCATTGACGGACCCCAAGGCGCCGCCTTCGGCGCTGGCACCGTTGTCCGAGATAGCAACGACGAGGGTGTTGTCCCACTCGCCGAGTTCGTCGATGAACGCGAGGACGCGCCCGATCTGCTCGTCGGAATACGAGAAGTAGGCGGCGAAGCACTCCATGAAACGGGCCGCCACCCGGCGATCCTCAGGGCCGAGATCGTCCCATGCCGGGACCCACGCCGGCCGGGGTGACAAGCGGGTGCCCTCCGGCAGCAGTCCCATAGCCTGCTGCCGGGCGAAGGTGGCCTCCCGCCAGGCGTCCCAGCCGGCGTCGAACCTTCCCCGGTATTCCTCGATTTTCTGACGGGGAGCGTGGTGCGGCGAGTGACAGGCGCCAGTGGCGAAGTAGAGGAGAAAGGGTTTGTCCGGCTCCACTGAGCGGAGCTCACCGAGATACGCGATGGCCCGGTCGGCGAGGTCTTCGCTGAGGTGGTAACCCTCCTCGGGCGCACGTGGCGGCGTGGCGGCGTGATTGTCCTGGAAGAGGAAGGGAACAAACTGGTGGGTCTCCCCCCCGTGGAAGCCGTACCAGCGCTGGAATCCCCGCCCGCAAGGCCAGGTGTCGCGAGGGGCGGCCATGTGGGTTTCATCCTGCGGCGTCAGATGCCATTTACCGACAGCGTAAGGAACGTACCCGTTGGCGCCCAGTATCTCGGAGAGGAAGCCGTTCTGCCGCGGCATGCGACCGGTGTAACCAGGGAAGCCGACGGCGAGGTCCGCAATCCGCCCCATCGAATTCGAGTGATGATTGCGGCCCGTGAGCAGGCAGGCGCGCGTCGGCGAGCACAGTGAGGTCGTGTGGAAGTTGGTCAGCCGGACACCTCCCGCAGCCAGCCGGTCGAGATTCGGAGTGGCGATGTCGGAGCCGTAAGAACCGAGCTGCGCGTATCCCACGTCATCGAGCACGATCAGCAGCACGTTGGGGGCGCCCGGCGGCGGCGCCGGCTGAGGCGGCCACCACGAGGTCGACTCTCGCCACGTTGGCCCTATGACCCCGCCGAATGTGTGGTCTGACATCCGCGGAGTATGCAACACGTTCGCATCGTCACGCCGGTCCGGGCGCGATAAGTGCGCCGAGCACCGTCGTCAGCGCCCCGATGGTCTCGGGTGCCGGCTGGCCGTCGTCGCGAGTGCGCCGCAGGATCTGAATCGTCGAGGACGCCACGACGGACGCGCCCTGCGCCTTGAGAGTCCGCTCGAGCGCCTCGCGCCCGTAGACCCCGCCATCCTCCCTCGGCGATGCGCACAGGACCGCGACGCGCTTGCCGTAGAGCTCTCCCGAGCCCACCACCCAGTCGAGGGCGTTCTTGAGAGAGCCGGGCATCCCGTGGGCGTACTCGGGGCTCGCAAAGAGGACACCGTCGGCTTCCTTGATCCGGGTCCGCAGGTCCGCAACCGGCTCGATAGCGGACTCGCCGTCCAGATCGGGGTTGAAGGGCGGAATGTCGGCGAGCGCCTCGTAGATCTCCACGTCGACACCATCGGGCGCGATGCGACGCGCCGTGTGGAGCAGAGCGGTGTTCGAAGAGCTCGCCTGGAGGCTGCCCGAGATAGCCAGGATCTTCAACACAACGGCTGGTGCAACCGACGAACGGCTGATCCTCTTCCCGCTCTCGTGCCGTCCCTATGACAACCTTGGGCGCCCACCGACAGAAGGAAGGCCACGGATGACGGCCACCGAGTGGATCACCGCCTTCGCCGCCATGCTTGGGATTGCCCCGCCCGACGAGGCGACCACCGAAGCCTTGCTCGGCCTGGCCGGTACAGCCGCGCACGCGTCCGAGCGGACGGCTGCTCCGATTGCCTGCTTTCTGGCCGGCCATGCCGGCATCGACCCAGTCGAAGCCAGGCGGCTGGCCGAGACGCTGGAACCTACGTAGGGCTCTGGTCTGCTTGCGTAATCGGAGTCCCGCTTTCGCCGAGGAACGCGGCCTGTACCGCGTAGACCTCTTCGGTGTACGGGAACGCGCCAAGCGATGCCGACAACCCGCCGTCAACGGCAATGGTCTGGCCGGTGACGAAACTGGACGCGTCACTGGCCAGGAACAGGAGTACGCCCGCCAACTCCTCGGGATCACCTATTCGGTTCATCGGCGCCTGGAGCGTGAAACGTTCCAAATGGGGAGGCGAAGCGAACCAGGCCGCGGTCATCTCCGAGGGGAACCAGCCGGGCGCGATGGCGTTGACCCGCACGCCGCGGTCCGCCCACGAGCAGGCCAGATTCTTGGTGAGGTTGATGACC
>CAXMLU010000533.1:0-4726 GCA_964194255.1 uncultured bacterium | reverse complement strand
TGGCATCCCGATGGACAAGATACGGCTCGTCAATTCCGATACCGCCACCGTCCCCCCGCGGGACGGGAACGATGGGCTCACGATCGCTGCAGACCGCAGGCAACGCCGTATTCGCTGCCTCCAAGGAGGTGCTCAGCCGGGCCCAGCAGATCGCCGCCCACCTGCTGGAGGCCAGCCCGGACGACATCGTCACCGGTGACGGTGGCGTTCACGTGGCCGGGGTACCCGATCGCGCCGTGTTGTGGGATGAGCTGGCCGTGGCCTCCCGTGACGCCAGCCGTCTGCCGGACGGGCTCGAGCCCGGCCCGCTGCGACACGAGGGCGACTTCGACGGCACTGGCTCCACCTTCCCCTTCGGCGCACACGTCTCGGTCGTAGAGGTGGACACGGAGACCGGCAAGGTGACGATGCGGCGTCATATTGCCGTCGACGACTGCGGGCGCATCCTGAACCCGCTTCTCGTTCGTGGCCAGCAGCACGGCGGCATCGCCCAAGGCGCGGCGCAGGCCCTGTTCGAGTGGGTGCAGTACGACGAGGACGGGAACCCGCTCACCACCAACCTCATGGACTACGCGATCCCGGCGGCCAGCGAGTTCCCGAGCTTCGAGGCCTCCAACACCGAGACCGACAGCCCGCTCAACCCCCTCGGGGCCAAGGGCATCGGAGAGTCGGGAACGATCGGGTCGACCCCGGCTATTCACAACGCCGTCGTTGACGCGGTGTCACACCTCGGGATCACCCACATCGACATGCCGTGCACCCCGGAGCGGGTCTGGCAAGCCATCCAGTCCGCCCGGGGAGCGCGGGCGAGTCGAACGTGTCGCGTGCATGACCCAGTGGTCTCAGCAGCCGTCCCCATTGGGAGGAGGATCCCTCGAAGGAGTCGAGGGATTCGCATCGGCTTCTCAGCGGAGATCGCACACGACGGCTGATGGGTCCCTGCGACTCGATCCGATCGACGGCGTCCGGTATCGCCTCACCCGGCCTGTAAGTCATGTTCATGGTCACTTGACCGAAGCTTTTCGGCCCGACTGGGGCATGACCGAGGCTCCCATTGCACAGGTGAATCTCACTGTCACCTTTCCCGGGAGGATCCGGGCGTGGGGCATTCACCGTCTCACCGTTGATCGGTTGTTCGCGGCGACCGGCTCACTCTGCATCGTCTGTTTCGATGGCAGACATGGGTCGCCGACCTTCGGCAGCGTGAATGAGTTCATGTTGGGGCAGCGGAATCAGGGTCTGGTCGTCATCCCTCCCGGCGTGTACCACGGATGGAAGAACATCGGTGAGGATGAGGCGGCGATCATCAGCATGCCCAGCCAACCGTACAACTACGACGATCCCGATCGCTGGGAGTTGCCGTGGGAGTCGGCTGCGGCGCGAGGGATCATTCCCTATCAGTGGCCAGACCACCGCACTTGATCGTTGTCCCCAGGTCGGAACAGCCGCGCGTCTCGGTAATCATCCCGAGTTCGTCCAGGACCGATCTGCTGCACGCCTGTCTGAGCTCACTGGCCCGATCCGGTCCCCGCCAGCTTCCGTACGAGACGGTCGTGGTGCTCAACGAGGCGAGCCAAGACGCGGCGGTGGAGCTGCGGGAATCGGTAAAGGGGTGCAGGTCCTGGGCTCGCCCGTCAATCTCGGTCTGGCCGGGGCAGGCAATCGCGGCCGCGATCGCTTCCGCTCGTTCGTGGCCGAGCGCAACCGCTTGCTGTTCATCCAGAAGTGGGGTACCAGTCTCGCAGAGTATGGGCCGTACGAGCCCACCTCGCCGGGCTCCGTCGAACAGGCCCTGGCGCGCGCTGAGTCTGTCGCCCAGACCTGTCGAGGCAACGCCATGACGGGTTTGGACCGGCCACGGGGGCGAGCCATGTTCGATCCGCTCCAACAGGAGCTCGATCACATCAACAAAAGCTTGGCGCTCCAGAAAGCCTATATCGCGCTGCTCTCAGTGACGCTCGACCAGGTGGAGCAGGACCGGGCTCGCTGGCAGAGCGCGACGCTGGCGTACTCGTACCTCTTGGGCACGACGATCCGGTTTTGCAGCGACGGCGAAGCCTTCCAAAATCAGGTGACTGGCCATCATGCGCCGGAGGCGTGGGGTGCCTGGATCGGGCACGATGCGCTCAAGATCCTGCTGCCCATCGTCAACGTCGACGGGGCCAGCGCTCCTTCGCGGCCGTTGACGATGGTGCTTGAGGCGGTGCATTTCCTCAATGGGGAAAGAGCCGTGTCGCCGATGCGGGTACTGATCAATGGCGAGACATTCCTGCAGATCGACGAGCACAGGGCCGGCCCGCAGCAGTACGCTCTGGCGCTCCCATCGACGATTGGCTCCTCGGGTCATCTCCTGATCGAAGTCGAGCCCGCCGGCGCGCGGTCTCCGGCAGAAATGGGTGGGAGCGACGACGAGCGGCCCTTGAGCATCGGCATGATCTCTCTGACGATCCACGAAACGCGTGAGGAGCCCGGTTTCCTGACAAATAGGTCAGAGGATGGCCAGTACTAGAGTGCAAGCTGATCATTGCTGGTCCGATGAGTCTCGTGCCTCCTCGTCGTCTCACCCTCCGAGAGTTGCCTTCTCAAGTCACCAGAGGAGACCCCATGACCTCGCCCGACTTGCCCGCTGGTGTTATCGCCGTCGCCGGTTGGTCGTGCTGCTGTGGATCATCGGCTTCGTGGTCATGAACGCGCTCGGTGGCGCCATCGGCAACGCCTACAGCGACAATTTCAGCGGTGGACATTCTGACTCCATCGCCGCCTTTGACCTGCTCAAGTCCCGCTTTCCCGCCCGGGCCGGTGACACGGCCGACATCGTGTTCACCTCGGCCAAAGGGGTAAACGACCCGGGGGTCCGCGCTCAGATGGAGGCCCTCTTCGCACAGGTGGGACCGGGCAAGGTGGCCCATGTGGTGACCCTCGACTCGCCGTATCAGACCCAAGGCCGGATTAGCCCAGACGGCACCATCGCCTACGCCACCGTGACGTTCGACAAACAGTCAGGTGATCTTCCGGCCAAGGCGGCCAAGCCGTTGATCGACGCCGCCAAGAGGGCGCAGACTCCCGATCTCCGCATTGAGCTCAGTGGTCAGGTCGTGGCCCGGGCGCTGCAGGCTCCGATGGGCGCGACCGAGGGGATCGGAGTTCTGGCCGCTATCGTGATCTTGTTCCTGGCGTTCGGATCTCTGCTAGCCATGAGCCTGCCGATCCTGGCGGCCATCTTCGGCGTGGGGATCGGCGCGGTGTTCGTGACGCTGCTCAGTCATGTGATCACCGTTCCCTCATTCGCACCGTATGTGGCCCTGATGATCGGGCTCGGGGTCGGCATCGACTACGCCTTGTTCATCGTGGTTCGGTACCGCACGGGCCTGCACGATGGGCTCAGTCCTGAGGACGCCAACGTGTTGGCCCTTTCCACCGCCGGCCGCGCCGTCCTCTTCGCCGGATGCACAGTCATCATCTCGCTGCTCGGCATGTTCATGATGGGTATCAGCTTCATCTACGGCCTGTCGCTCGGTGCCGTCCTCGCCGTGCTCATGACCATGCTCGCGTCTGTGACCCTCGTGCCGGCGATCATGGGATTCGCCGGGGCCAAGCTTGCAGCGAAGGAGAGCAAGCGCCGTCACCATCGCGACACGGTGGCGTTCCGCTGGAGCCGTCAGATCCAGAAGCGCCCCCGGCTCATGGCCGGGGTCAGCCTGGCGGTGCTTGTCGTTTTGGCGATCCCGATGTTCTCGATCCGCCTTGGTTCGGCCGACCAGGGCAACGACCCGTCGTCACTCACCACCCGACGGGCCTACGACCTGCTGGCCAAGGGGTTCGGGCCAGGCTTCAATGGGCCGATGCTGCTCGCCGCCGATCTCACGGGCAACACGACCAGCGATGCTGTCGCCCAATTCGCCGCCTCGCTCCGGAGCGATCCCGACCTTGCCTTCGTCGTGCCGCCGAGACTCAACCCGGCCGGAAATGCCGCCGTCGTGACGGTCATTCCAAGAGGCGCGCCTCAGGATCGGTCGACCGAGGGACTCGTGCACCGCCTGCGCTCCGAGATCAAGCAGCGCGGGCTGGCCATGCACGTTGGGAGCGTGACGGCAATCGCGATCGATGCCAGCGACCACGTCGGCGCTCGCCTGCCGTACATGGTGGTCGCCGTGATCCTGCTGTCGTTCCTGCTGCTGATGGCGGTGTTCCGCTCGGTGCTCGTCGCCGTGAAGGCCGGTATCATGAATCTGCTGTCGATCGGCGCCGCCTACGGGGTGATCGTCGCCATCTTCCAGTGGGGCTGGCTGCGCAACGTGGTCGGCATCGGTCGTCCCGGGCCGATCGAGTTCTGGGTGCCGATGCTGCTCTTCACCGTGCTGTTTGGCCTCTCAATGGACTACGAGGTCTTCCTGCTTTCGCGGGTCCGTGAGGAATACCTGCTTCATGGCGACAACGCCACCGCCGTGGCCGATGGCCTCGCCGCGACGGCAAGAGTGATCACGGCCGCGGCCGCCATCATGATCGCGGTGTTCATGTCGTTCGTCCTGGGGGACCTGCGGGTGATCAAACTCATGGGCCTCGGACTGGCCACCGCTATCTTCGTCGACGCATCCATCGTCCGGATGGTCCTCGTCCCGGCCACCATGGAGCTGCTGGGCAACGCCAACTGGTGGCTCCCCAAGTGGCTCGACCGTTTCCTCCCTCGCATCAGCGTCGAGGCGCCGCCAGACCTCCAGCCTGTGCC
>CAXMLU010000532.1:0-9589 GCA_964194255.1 uncultured bacterium | reverse complement strand
GGTGAGCCGCCGCTGCCGACGGCCGGCAATACGTGAGTGCCGACGAGAAAGGGGGCGACCATGCCTGTCTTCATGGACATGCACGGCGCCGCTGGTCCCGGCTCCGCCGGAGATCCGGGTCCAGATGTGCGCGACAATGGTTTGGTGGGTCATCGGGTGTCGTGCCCGGACTTTGTCGGCCGGGCGAAGGAGCTGGAGCTCCTTGAACTGACCCTTGCGGCGGTGCAGGAGGGCCGCCCAGCGACGGTGTTCGTCGGCGGCGACGCCGGCATCGGCAAGACCCGGCTGGCGGACGAGTTGAGCGAACGAGCCCGCCACCAGGGAGCCGTGGTTGCGACGGGAATGTGTGCTCCCGCCGACGGCGGCGGCCTGCCCTACGGTCCCGTCGTCGGGATCCTGCGGTCGATTGTCCGGCAGTTGGGCGAAGCCGCCGCCGCGGACGTGCTGAGCCCGACGGCGTCGGGCCTTGGACCGCTGGTGCCGGGCCTGGTTGGCTCCGGGGATCATCTCCCGGTTGAGGGCGCGCCAACGGACGGGCTGGCCAAAACCCGGCTGTTCGAGTCGGTGTTGGCGTGCGCCGTGACCCTCGCCCGACGCTCCGTCGTCCTGTTGGTATTTGAGGACTTGCAGTGGGCGGACTCGGCGAGCGCCGAGCTGGTTGATTTCTTGGCCCGCAACCTCGTCGAAACGCGCGTGCTGCTGGTCGGCACGTACCGCAGCGACGAGTTGGATCGCCACCATCCTTTCGGCCGTTTGTTCGGCGAGCTTGTTCGCCATCGGCAGGTCACCCAGATCCACCTTGACGGTCTGGACAAAGACGAGATCGCCACCGCCCTCGCCGGCATCCTTGGCCACCGGCCCGACTGGGCTCTGGTTGAGGCCGTCTACGCCCGCTCGGGCGGCAACCCCTTCTTCGCCGAAGAGCTCACCGCGGCCCGCGACGCACCGACGTTGTCCGACGAGCTCCAGGGCGTGATCATGACCCGGGTCAAGGCTCTCTCGCCGGAGACGCAAAGCCTCCTCAAGGTCGTCGCCACCGCCGGCGCCACCGTCGATCATCGCCTCCTGGCCGAAGCCAGCAGGATGGAGGCAGATGGCCTCGACCGGGCGGTCGCAGAGGCGGTCGAGAGACACATCCTCGTCGTCGACTCAGCCAGTGACACCTACCAGTTCCGTCACGCGTTGCTCCGCGAGGCGATCTATGGATCGCTGCTCCCGGGCGAGCGGAGGCGACTCCACCGTCAGGTCGCGTCGGCCCTCGAGGCCCAACCACAACTCCTGCCGGCCGGACCGGGTCACGAGGCAGTAGAGCTGGCCGGGCACTGGTGGGCGGCTGGCGAATGGGTAGAGGTACTGGATCCGTCCATCCGGGCCGCGCAGTCGGCCACGGCGGTGATGGCCTTCCCCGAGGCGCTCCCGCATTTGGAACATGCGTTGGCGGCCTGGGACCACGTCCCTGACGCATCAACCCGGATGGGGACCAGCCGCCTCGACTTGCTTGAATGGGCGTCCGAAGTCGCCTACCTGGCCGCGGACGGCCCACGGTCGGTCGCGCTTGCCCAAGCTGCGGTGGATGCCGTCGACGTCATGGCCGACCCGCGTCATGCGGCCGTCTGTTACACCCGGCTTGGCCGTAACTTATGGTCGATCCACGACTCCGAAGCGGCCTTTCGAGCCTATCGACAGGCGGCCGCTCTGCTACCGGCTGATCCACCTTCGCTCGAGCTGGCCCGGGTCCTCGCCGAGGAGGCCCGTGGCCTGATGCTCGTGTCCCGTCTCCACGACGCCGAGGCTCGCTGCCATGAAGCGATCGCAGCGGCGCTGGCCGTGGGGGCCCGGGCCGAAGAGGGGCATGCGCTCAATACCTTGGGCTGTTGTCTGGCCGGACTGGGCCGGTACGACGAAGGCATCGGCTTGCTCCGTGAGGCACTCGCCATTGCGGCGGAGGTCGCCAATCCCGACGACCTGAACCGGGCGTATAGCAATCTCAGCGAACTGCTGAGCGAGGCAGGTCAGCCGGAGGAGGCCGTGACGGTGGTCGACAACGCCCTCGCCACCGGGTACCTCGGCGATATGGGCCCAACCGTCGCGTTGATCGGGGCCGCCACGCTCATCCGCTTGGGGCGCTGGGACCAGGCCGAGGACCTGCTCTCCGGCCTCGGAAACCTGATCGGCATCTGCGGGAACAACGTGCCCCTCGTGCTGGCCCCGATCGCGGTGCGCCGCGGCCGCTTCGACGAGGCCGCTCGCATGTTGGCCACCGTCGGCGAAATGACAGACGGGCTCTTCGATGTGCAGCTGCGGGGCTCATACCACATGCTGCAGGCCGAGCTGGCGCTAGAACAGGGTCGTCCTGGCGAAGCCTCGGACGAGATCGAGCGTGCCCTGTCCCTTGCGGCGGGCACCGACGACGAGTGTCACGTCCTGGAGATATGCGCGCTGGGAGTGCGCGCCCTGGCCGACCACCTGGGCCACGCCCGCGCCCAAGGCCGGCGGGTTGACGCGGACAAGGTCGGCCTGGCTGCCGCCGCGCTGGTCCACGACGTGGAGCGCCTCGGGGCCGCCCGCCTCGCGCGCGGCGGGGTCTGCTCCCCCCGTAGTGCTGCCCTCGCTTCGCTCTGCATGGCCGAGCAGTCGCGCGTTGACCGATCCGATCCTGACCTCTGGAGGACAGCGGCCAACGGATGGGACGCAGCGGCGGAGCCCTACCCCGCTGCCTACTCGCGTTGGCGCGAGGCGGAGGCGGTTCTCCAAGGTCGAGCGGGCCGAAGTCGAGCCAGCGAGTGCCTCCAGGATGCGTGGCGCCCAAGTGTCGAACTGGGCGCCGTGCCCCTGCAGACCAAGATCGAGCGCCTCGCCCAACGGGCCCGCATCGTGCTGGAGCCGCTGAACGTTGCCGTTCCCACCCCGGGATCCTCACTGGCCGCCGACCTGGGACTGACCCAACGCGAGGTCGAGGTTCTCGGCCAGCTGGCGGCGGGCCGAACCGACCGCCAGATCGCCGAGACACTCTTCATCAGCAAGAAGACGGCCAGCGTCCACGTGTCGAATCTGCTGCGCAAACTCGACGTCACCAACCGCGTCGAGGCCGGCGACATCGGCCAGACCCACGGGCTCGGCTGACCCAGTTCTAAGACCAGCAACACGGCGGCTGCGAGATTGGCGGGGTGGCCGACGTGCTTTGCCCGGTTGCGGTCGGACGCGACGAGCAGCTCTCCGGGCGGTTGCACGTGGTCATGGACGACGGCGAGGAGATCGAGCTTGGCCCGGCGACGCCCATGCCGTTCCCCCCGGCCACGACGCGTGGGTCGTCGGCGACGAGCCCTGCGTCGCCCTGGACTTCGCGGTTGCCGCCGACCTCGGCGCCCTCCCCGACACGGCCATTGAGCGCGTCATCCAGGAGTACATCGAGCGCCTGAACGCGTGGGATGGGCGCGGGGTGGTGGATCTCTATACCGACGACGGCGTCCTCATGCGGCCGGAGCAAGACACTGCGGTCGGCAAGCCGCAGCTCGAATCCGCCTACGAGAGCGGCTTCGCTGCTGTCGAACTCGACATGCGCATTTCGCATATTGACACCATCTCGGTCGAGGGCGACCCGGCTCGATGCGAACGAGTACGACGGGAACGATCACCATCCGAGCCGACGGCGCGGTGGTCCCGTCCGAGTCCCGAGAAGTTTTCGTGCTCCGGCGGGTGAACAGCGACTGGAAGATCGCCCAGTACATGTTCCAGCACCTGCCCGCCAAGGCTTAGCGCCCCCGGCGTTCCCACTCGGTCACGGCCCACCGTCCGGCTTCGAGGACTGCGATGGCGAGCCCGATAATGCCGACTGCGGTGAGTATCACTTCGGGCGTTGGGATCTCGAGCGCGAAGAAGTGTCGGAACGCGGGGACTACCAGCACGACTGCGAACGCGCCTGCCATTGACGCTTGGAGCACCACTCTGGCGCTCGTAACGGGCCGAGCCAGGATGGCGAGCACCCACAGTCCGACACCGACAAGCACGGCCGTGGCCGTCGTGCGGGCCTGCGCGAGGGAGACGGATTCGGCCCGGGCCGCGGCGTAGGCGCTGAAAGTGGCGGCGGCCGCCACCAACCCGGCAGGGACGGCGAAGTTCAGCACTCGCCGCACGAAACCGGGCTGGAACCGACTTGCGTTGGGGGCGAGCGCGAGGAAGAACCCGGGGATGCCAATCGTCAGGCTGCTCACCAGGGTCAGATGACGGGGCAGGAAGGGAAACGGCACGGTCAGCGCGCCGATGGCCAGTGCCAGCACCATGGCGTAGACGGTCTTGGTCACGAACAGGTTGGCGACCCGCTCGACGTTGGCAATCACCCGGCGGCCCTCCGCCACTACCCCCGGCAGGGCGGCAAAGCCGTTGTCGAGCAGCACGAGCTGGGCCACCGCCCGCGTGGCATCGCTGCCCGAGGCCATGGCCACGCCGATGTCGGCAACTTTCAACGCAAGCACGTCGTTAACACCGTCGCCGGTCATCGCCACCACGTGGCCCCGGGACTGGAGAGCCCCGACCATGGCCCGTTTCTGGTGCGGCAAGACCCGCCCGAATACCGTGTGCTCCTCGAGAACCTGGGCCAACTCCCCTTCGTCGGTCGGGAGATCTCGGGCGTCGATGGGCCGGTCGGCGCCCGCCACCCCGATGCGGCCGGCGATCTCGGCGACCGTGTTCGGGTTGTCGCCGGAGATCACCTTGACGGCCACGTTCTGACTGGTGAAGTACGCCACGGTTTCCGCCGCGTCGACCCTGACCTTCTCCTCGAGCACGACCAGGAGGGCCGGCTCCAGCCGGGTCGGCACCGTGACCCCCTGGGGCGGCTCGGGAGCACGGGCGACGAGCAGCACCCGCTGCCCGGTTGCGGCCAAGGCTCGCGTCCGCTCGAGAACCAGGGCCGGTCCGTCGGCGGCGAGCAGCACCTCGGGGGCGCCGATCAGCCAGGTGCCGTGTCCGTCGAACGTGTACGAGGCCCATTTCCGGGCCGAGGAGAACGGCACTCGAGACTGCACGATCCACGGTTCGGGAGACGTGAAGGTGTCGGCCATCGCCTGGAGGCTGGCATTGGGGTGGGGGTCGGCGGCGGCGAGAGCGCCGAGAATTTGACCCTCGTCCAGCCCGTCTCGGAGTGGTTTCACGTCAGTGACCGCCATACGGGCTTCCGTGAGCGTGCCCGTCTTGTCGACGCAGACGACGTCCACGCGGGCCAGACCCTCCACGGCCGCGAGTTCCTGGACGAGGACTCGGCGTCGGGCCAGTCGCAGCACGGCCACGGCAAACGCGACGCTGGTCAAGAGCACGAGCCCCTCGGGGACCATGGCTCCGATCCCGGCCACCGATCCGATCAGGGCAGCGCGCAGACCGGTGGACCGTAGCTGGCTCGACACGAGCACGATCGCCGTCGGCACGATCGCCCAGGTCACCAGGCTGAGGATGTGATTGATCCCCGCCCGCAATTCGGAGCGGACCAAGGTGAAGCGGCGGGCCTGCTCGGCGAGCGATTGGGCGTACGCCTGGCTCCCGACGCGCGCGGCCTGCGCTCGACCTGAGCCGGCCACGACGAAGCTCCCGGAGAGCACCTCATCCCCTGTGGACTTGGTGACCGGGTCCGCCTCCCCGCTCACCAGTGACTCGTCGACCTCCATCTCGCCGGCCACAACGACCCCGTCGACGACAAGCTGATCGCCGGCCTTCAGGTCGAGAACGTCGTCGCGCACCACCTCCGCGACGGCGATCTCTGTCAGCTCGCCGTCGCGCACCACCCGGGTGCGAGGGGCGGAGAGGAGGGCCAGACGGTCGAGGGTGCGCTTGGCCCGCAGTTCCTGGATGATCCCGATGGCGGCATTGGTCACCAGGACCACCCCGAACAGGGCGTCCTGGAACTGCCCCACCGCCAGGATCACCACCAGGAGCGTGCCGAGGATGGCGTTGAAACGGGTGAAGATGTTGGCCCGCAGGATGTCCGCCGTGCTGCGGCTGTGCGGATGTTTCTGGACGTTGACTTCGCCGCGTTCGACGCGCGCCGCCACCTCTGCTGCGGACAGTCCCGACTCGGGCATAATCAACTCGGTCATGGCTGCCGGCCGCTGATGCAGCGCAGACTACCCGTCAGTAGGACTCGCGGAACATCACGCTGACGCGCGGGTACGCCGATACGCATTTGGGCACCGAGTGCTCCCAGGTGCGTTGACACGTCCCGCCCATCACCAGGAGGTCGCCGGAACGGGTCAGGAAACCCCTGGCCCGGCCGGCGCCCTTGGGACGCATCAGAAAGCGCCGCGGCGCACCGAGCGACAGGATGGCGACGACGGTCTCCTCGCGTTCCTTGCCGACCCGGTCGCCGTGCCAGGCCACGCTGTCCGCGCCGTCGCGGTACAGATTGGCGCTCACCGCGCTCAGCTCGAGGTCGTAGAGATCGGAGAGCGTTTGGCCAAGGGCCCGCACCATCAGCGGCGGATCGGGCCAGTCCTGGGTGGTCAGGCGAGGTTCATCAAAGATCTTGTCGTACATCGGGCGGCGGTGGGCGGCCCAGGGAGCTTCGCGGGCGATCTGGTCGAACCAGCGGTTGGCCTCGTGGACTGCGCTCGAGAACGTCTCGACCCATGCCCCACGCGTCAGCAGGTTCCGTTGTGGCGCCGGTAGGGCCGGGCCGGATGGGGTATCGGCCTCTTGCAGCAGCGAAGGCTGCCAGGCGAGTGCGGTCACGCACCCAATTTAGCGAACGTATGTTTGGTCGTCCAGGCATCAGCTGAGAAGGACTTCGGCCGCGGCCGCGCCGGACAGGAGGGCACCCTCCCCCTTCAGGCCTCCGAACGCATCGCCGGCGAACACCACCCGGCCCTCGGCCGTGGCGACCAGCTGGTCGTCGCTCATCTCGACGAGGGGGGTTTCGGTGTAGGAGTCCGATCGCCGCGCAGGATGACCTCGTTTGCTGTGACGTATGGTCGCTCAGTTAAGGTTGCTAGTTACTTCTAACCATACATGACGGCTTGTCAATGGTCACTTAGGGCACTCGTGCCCGATGCTTATCATTCCCGTACCAAAATGGACAAAACTTGATGAAGGTGGCGAGCCGGACGTCGATTAGGCGCGGGCGCGGGCCACGGCGAAGCACGCCACCGCCGCCGCCGCGGCCACGTTGAGGGAGCCGATGGTCGTAGCGATTTGTCCGGTTTGGGGGATTGCCGCCAGCACGTCGCAGCGCTGCCGGGTCAGCCGGGCCATTCCTGACCCCTCGCCCCCCAAGACCAGCGCGAGCGGCTCGGTGGCGACCTGGAGGTCAAACACGCTGAGCGGCGCTGAGGCGTCGAGGCCGACGGCCCAGATGCCCCGCTCGGCCAGCGCCAGCAGCGCCTGGCCGATGCCGGGGACTACCGCCAGGGGGAGGTACTCGACCGCCCCGGCGGCGGCCTTGGTGACCGTAGGGGTGACGAGGGCCGCCCGGTGACGGGGCAGGATGACGCCGGTCACCCCGGCGCAGGCCGCGCTGCGCAGCACCGCGCCGAGGTTGTGTGGATCGGTCACGCCGTCCAGGACGAGGAGAAAAGGGTGGGGTTCGCCGGGCCGCGGCGCGGTGAGCTCGGCCACTGCCACTTCAGGCAGCGGCTCGGCGTGGGCCACGACCCCCTGGGGGGAGTCGGCCCCGGCTTCTGCTTCGACCCGTTCCCGCGGGAGCCGGCGGACCGGAACCCCGGCGTGCTGAGCCAGTTTGGCGATGTCGTCCAGGACCTCGGCGGGAGCCAGCCCGTCGGCCATCCAGATGTCACGGGCCCGACGCCGCTGCGCCCGCAGGAGTTCGCGCACTGCCTGCCGGCCGGCGACCACGTCTCCGCCGAGCGCACGCGGCGAGGATGTCCGCCGGCGGCCAGAGGCCGGCTTCATCCGCGGCGTTCCAGCAGGCAGGCCGCCCAGCAGGCGACGCCTTCGCCGCGGCCAAGTGATCCCAGACCTTCGGCTCGTTTGGCCTTCACCGATACTGGTGCCCCCACCACCGCCGCCAGCCGGGAACACATCTCGGCCCGCCGGGGACCGAGCTTGGGAAGCTCGAGCACGACCGTGGTATCCACGTTGGTGACCCGCCAGCCCTCGGCGGCGACCAACGCCACCACCTCCCCGAGCAGGACCATGCTGTCCGCTCCGCTCCACCTTGGGTCGGTGTCGGGGAAGTGCTCACCCACATCCCCCAGCCCGGCGGCACCGAGGAGGGCGTCGGCGACCGCGTGGGTGAGCACATCCGCGTCGCTATGGCCGGCCAAGCCCCTTTCCCCTTGAAACAGCACCCCACCCAGGACGAGCGATCGGGCCGCTTCCCCGCTGAGGGGATGCACATCGAAGCCGAACCCGACCCGTAGCTCAGACATGGCGTCCGGCCAGCGCCGCCCGCGCCAGGGCCAGGTCCGCGGGGCGGGTCAACTTCAGATTGCCAGGATCGCCGGGCACGACCACCACCTTGCCACCTGCCGTCTCGACCAGGGCGGCGTCATCCGTGGCCTCGCCCCCGCGGCGGTGGGCGGCGCGTAACGCCTCAGCCCCGAACGCCTGCGGTGTCTGAACCGCCACCAGAGCACTCCGGTCCAACGTCTCGACCACGCGGCCGTCCCGCACCCGTTTCACCGTGTCGGACAGGGCCACGCCGGGGATGGCCGCGTCGGCTCCGGCGACGACGGCCGCCACGACCGCCTGAAACAATTCCACCGCCGCCAATGGGCGAGCTGCGTCGTGGACCACGATCACCTCGGCGGTCGCCGGGACGGCGGCCAGCCCGGCGCGCACCGACGCGCTCCGGGTCGCACCGCCCGGCACGGAAACGTCCGCGGCCGCATCCGCCCCGACACCTGGCGGCAGCACGACGACCACGCCGTCGCAGACGGTCCGGGCCGCATCCACCGACCAGTCGAGCACGCGCCGCCCGCCCAGGGCCTCGAACTGCTTGGGGCCACCGAATCGGGTGCCCGTACCGGCCGCCACCACGATGCCCCATACGACCATAGTCAGGACGCTATCGGTGCCGGTCCTCGTCGTCGGACACGGTGGCGAAGAGCATCCGGCCCATGGAGGTCTGCACGCCGCTGCTCACCCGGACGTTGACCTCTTGGCCCACCCGACCGGCCGCTTCGGCCACGACGACCATCGTCCCATCCTCAAGAAACCCCACCGCCTGCCCCGCCTCACGACCTTCTCGGGCCAGTGCGAGGGGAAGGACATCGCCCGGGACATGGGTCGGGCGCAGTCCGTCAGCCAGGCGGGCCAGATTGAAGCAGCGCACCCCCTGGAGCTCGGCATTGCCCTGGAGCGGCGCGTCCACCGTCACCAGCCCGACCCCGAGTCGCCGGGCCAGCGCCACCAGTTTGGCGTCGACCTCGCCGTGCTCGGGCACTTCATCCTCCAGAACCCGCAGCTCGCATCCGGGCTCGCGTCGCAACGTGGCCAGCATCTCCAGGCCCCGACGCCCCCGCCGGCGGCGGCCGGGGTCAGCCGTATCGGCGATGCCCTGAATCTCGTCGAGCACACAGCGGGCCACCAGCAACGGCCGGGGCAGGAATCCGGCCTGGGCCAGGACCAGCAGCCGCCCGTCGAT